>PLSX01000038.1 GCA_003165315.1 Acidobacteriota bacterium | reverse complement strand
ATTTTCATCATGCCGACCGCGGTTCCCGGCACGAAGAAAACTACTCCCTCGAAGGTTGCACCTTAATCGCCGTGTTGACGACCGATGATCCGCTCGTCGCGTTTGCCCTCTCATGAGCATGCGCCTGAAAATCCTGCCGGTGCCGCTCGGAGACGACGCCGGGCCTATAGAATTTGTCGTAGAAATTCGCATCAATCCGCCCCACCTGGTAGCCCAGGACCGTCCGATACGGCGCCATCGTGGCGGGAAATCGGCCATAGCGCTGCCACATGTACTCGCAATACGCCGCCGCGGCCCCAATGGTCGCATCCGTCAGGCGCGGAATTTGGGCCGTCACTTTATTATGATCAACCCAAGCGCCCTCGTGGGCGGCGCTGAACACTCCGCCAGCCCCGAATTTCCTTTCGACCACCGCGTTCACGGCGTCGGTCATCGAATTGAAATACGGCGGGCAGAGTGGCGTGAGGAGGGCTTCCCCGTTCCGCTCCAGGCCGATCGGGTAGGGAACGATGACGTCACGCTTGAGGATTCTAAGAGCCAATGAGGCCAGCCAGCCGGCGCCCAGGTAGCGGCTGGCCGGCATTTCCGCCATGCGAAAATCGAGCGCTTGGAACCAGCCGAACTCGTGATTGGCAAAAGTGGGAAACCCGCCCAGCCCCATCCCTTCGGCCATGAGGGCGAGGTTTTGCAGCATCATCCCTTGTTCAATTGTGACAAATTCGGAGACGAATTGTTCGACTTGACGGATCGTCGCCACCCGGCCCTGGCGCGGGTCGTCTTCCAGATGCCCGCCGCGGCTGCGCGCAAACCGGCCCAGACCGGCGGGTTGAAAATGATTTCTCTCATCCACGATGAACGCCGCCGTGTGCTCATTCAGGACCTCCAGCAGTCCATTGATATACATGAAAGTCAAATCATTGACCGGGAGGAAGTAGGTTGTCCCCGGGGCATGGGCGGACCAGCGATTGGCGTTGATATTGAAGAGTGGGTCAGTCGGAGGGGCGGCCCGCCCTTCCTTTATTTTGACACGAGAAGCGCGATACAAATCAAGGAAGGCCCCCCTTTGCGCCTTCTCCACCAGCTCGCCAATAGCTATATTTGACATTTCCCGCGGACGGCGGACCAGCCAGGCCGCCTCGTCGTTGATCACGATGAGGGCGACCGTCTGCAAGCCATCGCCGCTGGCCACGGTCCTCGCGGCCAATCCCGCCATGATATTTCCGCCGCCACCAGGCGCATGGCATAAGTCCGCCAAAGCATGTCCGGTAACTCCTCCAGCCGCGAAGGCCAGCGCCGCTTCCTCCTCTTCGTGCAAGGGGGAGGGTTGGAATTGGCTTTGATATTTGAGCGGTCCGTCCGGCATATCCATTCCCAAGGCGAACCGCCGCGACCGGCGTTCGCGCAAAGCAGAGAGCAACGGAAATTGAGAATATTCGGGCAACACGCTTGTCTTATAGCGTTCTTGAGGAACGCGGAAAAGCCTTAAGTCATGTCACAAAAAGACAGGGTCGCCTCGCCGAGACGACCGCTCTTTCCTCTCGCTCCGAAAGAGCTTTAGCAGGTCTATTTTGGTGGGGCGGAGCTGCTGCTCCGCCCAAACTTCTCCCCTGCTCAAGGTTGACGCATACGCCGCAAAATAGAGTGAGCGGCGCAGCAGCGCCGCCCGTGCGCTTGAGAATGAGCGTGCATCGGAGGGTGGAAGTCCCTCTGTGGCGGTGCTTCCCGCCACGAGTTGAAAGTAACTGCGTCCTGGCGACAGGGCGTGGAGAGCAACTGGAAACGAAAGGATAGTCCGTAGAACTGACGGGCCAATAAGGTCCGCGACACAAACTCGATACGGCTTTATGCGGCTGACGAGACTGCGAGCAAAGAGCGAAGTCCGAAGAACCGCCGCTAGCGACAGAAAGCGAAGCGGAGGCCAAGCCCGCCCGGAGCAAGAAGTATCGCCGGAAGACGGGGGCGCATGGGGTGGTTGGAGACGGAATGTCCGGAAATGCACATTCGGTAATCAAGGAGACCTGTCCTGGTGCTGGAAGGAGCAGGGCAGGAGTCAGAGTCCCCGTAGTAGCGAGGAAGCGGGTAACGACCGTGGAGCCAAGGGGGACAGGAAGGTGGAGGCGTGAAAGAAACCCAAACGCAACTCAAACTGCCGGGAGTGCCTCAGGCTAAACAAGGCAGAGAAGTCCCCCAGAAATGGGACTGGACGGAAGCAAGCGTGTGGACCGAACGCATGTTGGAAACCCTCGAAAGAGGAATTAAAGGAGGCAAATGGTTCAGCCTGATAGATAAAGTATGGAAAAGGGAAAACCTGCACAGCGCCCTGAAAACGGTCGTACAAAACAAGGGCGCAGCCGGAGTGGACGGCCAGAAAGCAGAACAGTATCTGCTGGAAAGCCCCCGCCGACTGGAACAAGTGCAGGACATGCTGAGAAAAGGGCAATACCACCCACAACCCGTCAAACGGGTCTGGATACCCAAGCTGGGCAGCAACGAACTCAGGCCGCTGGGAGTGCCAGTGGTGGAGGATCGCGTCGTGCAAACGGCGGTGCGAAATGTGATCGAACCCATCTTCGAGAACATCTTTGCCGAGCACAGCTACGGCTTCCGGCCGCGACGCGGGGCCAAAGACGCGCTGCGGCGAGTAGATCAACTGCTCAACACAGGCTGCGCCTGGGTGGTGGATGCCGACCTCAAAGGTTACTTCGACAGTATCCCGCAAGATAAATTAATGGAAGCGGTGGCCGAGCGCATCGCCGACGGAGCCGTTCTGGAGTTAATCCAGAAGTTCCTCAGGCAAGGAGTCATGGAAACTGGCAAAGCATGGCAGCCCACAGAGACGGGGACACCCCAAGGGGCGGTCATCAGCCCGCTGCTCGCCAACATCTACCTGAACCCTCTGGACCACCTCATGGCTCGGGGCGGACGGGAGATGGTGCGTTACGCGGACGACTTTGTCATCCTGTGCCAGAGCGAGAAGGAAGCCAACGAGGTCCTGGAACAGTTACGCCAATGGGTTGCGGAAGCAGGGCTGACTCTGCATCCGACCAAGACGCGGATTGTCCAGGCCAACGAGAAGGGAGGCTTTGATTTTCTAGGCTATCATTTTGAACGAGGCCATCGCTGGCCGCGGCAAAAGAGCCTGGATAAATTCAGAGAAACCATCCGGCAAAAGACCGGAGGGTTAAGACCCGGCAGCATGCAGGACATCACCGGAGAGGTGAACCGGACACTGCGAGGCTGGTTTGAGTACTTCAAGCACAGCCTCCACCACGTGTTCGCGAGGGAAGACGGATGGGTGCGCGGACGACTGCGGGCTATCCTAAGAAAACGGCACAAAGGAAAAGGTCGCGCGCGGGGAATCGACCATCAACGCTGGCCTAATGCCTACTTCGCCGACCTGGGGCTATTCTCCTTGGCCATAGCCCGAGCGCAAGCGATCCAATCTCGCCAGAGAACCACTGACTGGAAAGCCGGATGCCCGAAACGGGCCTGTCCGGTTTGGAGGGAGGGGTGAGGTTCCAATCCACATCCCTACCCCTATC
>PLSX01000120.1 GCA_003165315.1 Acidobacteriota bacterium | reverse complement strand
GCGATCCAACGGTCGATCATGACGCCGATCGACCAGGCCGACATAATGAAAAGAACGATTACCACGATGCGGGCCGGCCAGCCCATCTGATGCCACATTGAAAGGGGGTCGAATCCTGCCGTCGCTTCCCCCTCCTGTAAGAACCACATCCCCAGACCCAAAAGGTTTGCAGCAAGCATAATGTTGTTTTCCCTCCTCGAAAATTACCAGAATCTTCTGGTTACTCTGCCAACGTGAAGTTCACATCGATCTCGGTTGCAACTTCCACTGCATCTCCGTTCAGCAGGGTGGGCTGATAGCGCCAGCGCTGCACTGCTTCCAGTGCCGCCCTGACCAGCAACGGGTGACCGGAGATGACTTTCAAATCCTGAATCGTTCCATCCTTACTGATAACCGCATCCAGTCTAACCGTACCCTGAATGCGCGCCATTTTGGCGAGGGGAGGATACTCCGGATGGGGTCCAAATACAACCCTTGCCGATTCCACCTGGCCGCCGACGCGAATACGCTTGGGGGTTTGTGGCTTGGGAGGCGGGGGCGGGGGCGGAGCAGAACTCAAAGCGCCACCAATGACGCCGCCCAGAACGCCACCAAAGGATCCTCCCGGAACTCCGCCCACAACTCCGCCCACAACTCCAACGGAACTGGGTGGCGGCTCCGGTTCATCTTTGACTTGGGCGATGGTTTTAGGAATGACCGTGGGAGCCCGCATAACATCTTCGACGCTGACGTGGTGAACGACTCGCGGAGCAGCAGGGGCCGCCGCCGGTGGTGGTGGAGGTGGTGGCGGTGGCGGTGGCGCCGCCAGGAAGGTCATCAACTGCGCCTTGGGCAGCGCCTGCGTATAGATCAAAGGAAGCAGTACGAGCACGCCAACGATGATGACTTCAAGGATATAGGCAATCGGAAGAGTTGCGCGCTTCCAATCGCCGGTTTTGGACGCGCTGTAGATCAGGTAGATGATAAATCCCACCAGCGGCAACAGGAAGGCGATGGTGAACCAGACGCCGCGATTGAAGCCGTTGCGCCCGGCATCAGCCAGTACGTAGCAGAGGATCGCGGCAAGACCCGCAATTACTACACCGACGATTCCCGACTGCGTCAAAATCACACTGGTCTCGTTTGCCGAGATCATGGGAAGTACGAAATACCCTGTCAGGAAGAAGACCGCGCCAATTGCGATCGAAATGAGCCAATGCTTGGGTGTCAGTATGGGCGCACTCTTGGCCGAGGAATCTAACAAGGTGTCTTCAAACATGGATTATCGCCTCCTCAAAAACTGGGCGTGATGGCACCGACCCGCAGCAACCGGGCCGGCCTGCACACGCTATGCTACCTTGACCCTTGCACTCACTCCATCCCTGCCAAAGCGCTGGTAAAAATAGACGACAATCGGGCTGGCAATAAAGATCGAAGAATAAGTGCCAATGATCACCCCCACCACCAGGGCGAAAGCGAAATTGTGGATGACTTCGCCTCCAAACAGGTAAAGAGAGAGAACCGCCAGGAAGGTCAGGCCCGAGGTCAGGATGGTTCGGGAGAGAGTCTGGTTGATACTGTGATCGACAAGCTTGATAAATTCGCCCCGTTTCGTGGCGTGAACATTCTCCCGAATTCGATCGAAGACCACGATCGTGTCATTCATGGAGTAGCCCACCAGGGTCAGCAGAGCGGCAATCACCGTAAGAGAAATTTCTTTGTTCACCAGCGAAAAAATTCCAAGCGTGATGATCACGTCGTGGAAAGTGGCCACTACCGCTGCGATGCCGTAGATTAGCTCGAAACGAAACCAGATGTAAATCAACATGGCGCCGAGCCCGGCCAGGGTCACGTAAAGAGCCTGGCGACGGAGGTCAGCGCCCACTTTTGGACCCACGATCTTGGTGTTGGTAACGGCATACTGGGCGAGGTAGAAATCCTTGGAGAGAGCCGCAATCACTCCCGGCGTCACTCCTGGCACGTTGCTCAATTGGCCCAAATCCGTCAACAGACCGCTGCGCGGCGGAGAATTCCGGTAATTTACCACGGCGTCAGCCAGATCACGATACGTCTTGCCTGCGGTATCCAGACCCTTTGCCGTCGCACCCAGCGGATCTTCCGCAATCAGATGGTCGGCCACGGTCCGCGGGCTTGCATTGTTGAAGTCCGTCAACCCCGCGGGGCCTTTTCCGTAAAGATTCGAAAGGCTGGAGACAATTGCCTGCTTGCCGGTGTCGAGGGCATTGCTGGAAGCGGTGGTTTGAAGGTCAAGACCGATAATCACGGCGTTGTCACTTGCCGGACCAAGCCCCTGAATGGTGGCGTTGCGCAGGCCGGCGCGATCCAATTCATGGCGAATGGTGTCAACGTTGGGAGGTTGGGTAAATTTGACGTCCACCAGGGTTCCCCCCCGGAAGTCAATGCCATAAACCAGCCCTTTATGGGCCACCATGGAAATAATGCCGATCAACGCCAATGCCAGGGAAAGGGCGATGAAGTACCACTTGATTTCCATCCAGTTAATCTTCGGTTCGTGGAAAAACTCCATGTCCCCCCTTGCACCTCTCCAGTTGAATTGACACCGCTCATAGGCGGGAAGTTCCACAAAATCAGCTTACAACTTACAACTAACAGATGACAGTTAAGAACAAGTGACAAAACGCACGATCTGCTAGCTTCCTACCCGCTCTTGTTACAATCTCTGAAAGTAAAATCCAATCCGGGGACGAACTGTCGGCTGCCAGCTTGCCTTTAAATACTCAACTCCGCACCCTTTTCACGCCGTGACAGGACATAATCAAAAATGACCCTGGAAACAAAGACGGACGTAAAGAGGTTGGCAATCAAACCGATGGTCAGGGTGACGGCAAAACCCTTGATCGCCCCCGTCCCGAATGCAAACAGAATCGCGGCGGAAACGACTGTGGTAACGTGTGTATCGATAATGGTTCGGAACGCCTGGTCAAAGCCCGCGGCAACTGCAGCTCCAACAGCCTTGCCAAGCCGCAATTCTTCACGAATCCTCTCGAAGATGAGCACGTTCGAGTCCACACCCATACCTACGGTCAGAATAACTCCCGCAATGCCCGGCAGGGTCAAAACTGCGCCAATATATCCCATTAATGCGATCAATATAAGCAAATTCAGGATAAGTGCCACGTTGGCGTTGATTCCCGAGCCACGGTAATAGACCAGCATGAAACCCATGACTGCGAGTAAGCCCACAATCGAGGCAATCACCCCGTGGCGGATTGAATCAGCACCCAGCGATGGACCCACCGTTTCCTCTGACAAATACTTGATGGTGGCGGGTAGAGCCCCCGACCGCAGGACCAGCGCCAGGTCTTGGGCCGACTGTGGAGTGAAACTTCCCCCGGAGATTTGCCCCCGGTCGTTAATCTGTCCGTGGATGACGGGGGCGGTAAAAACATGATTGTCCAGCACCACGGCCAGCAGTTTGCCGATGTTCGCGCCCGTTACACGGCCAAAGCGCTCGGCGCCATCGCGGTTCAGCGTGAAGTCAACGTCGGGCCGCCCGGTTTCATCATGGGAGCCTTCTGCCCCGGTCAAATCACGCCCAGTAACCGCCGCGATGCGGTTTAACACATACCAGCTTTCCGTCCCGTTTTCCGAACCCGGCAGCAGTTCTGTATCCGGGGGAAGGACTCCGCCGTGGGCAGAGAGAGCGGCCTCGCGGGAAGGAAAGGGGCCGTCTTGCACCAACTTGAACTCCAGCAGAGCGGTGGATTGCATAATATCTTTGACGCGTGTCGGATCGTCCACGCCCGGCAACTGCACCACCAACTCAAAATCGCCCTCTCCATACTCGGCAATCGTGGGTTCCACAACGCCCAAGGCGTCAACGCGGCGGCGGATGGTATCCATCGCCTGCATCAGCGCCTGGTTCCGAAGGGTAACGGCGGAACTTGCCTTCAGCACAAGCTCGCGGGAGGTTTCATCACCGGGAACGCGCGCAAGATCCCACATATCTGAGAACTGGCTGGATGCCACCGCCTGCAGGTCTGCCACTCTCTCCTGGGGAATGCCTTTAATAAGGACTCGATGAATGGGAGGATTCTGGGTTTTGTCGTCGTCTTTCTCGATATCCGCGTAAGGAATGTTCTTGGCCTTCAGCTCATCCTTCAGCCGCTCAAGCGCCTCGTCGGACGTGATGTTCACCGCATCCTCAACCTGCACCTGCAAAATCAGATTGGTTCCGCCCTTCAGGTCCAACCCCAGGTGAATGCGAGTGTGGAGATTGTCCTTCAGCTCTTTCACATTCTTGGGAAATCCGATAATTCCAAAAATGCACGCCACAACCACGACGAGAATGATGATTGCCCGACCTTGAATCTTGGTTTCCATGGATGAACTTCCTTCGCTACCCTTTCGAAATGGCCTCGTCGCTCCGCCCTCCCCGGCAGAGGGAGCGCTATTGTACCCTAGTCATCCACCGGTGCAACGTTTTTTTGGGGGATAAACGGCCTGCCGACTCAAAGTTTCATTTTCTTCCCAATGCACGCGTAACTCAGTGGGAACCGCTGCTGGCGCCTGCTACTTTTTCCCTTTTGACCCGGAGTCCTGCTTGCTTGTATCTTCCGCCTCCTCGGTGGCAACACCCGTTATCGCCGAACGTGCCACATCTACCTTCACCTGGCTGGCAATCTGCAACTGCACCGTAGCATCCTTGAAGCCCATGATCGTACCGTAAATGCCGCCAGTGGTCACGACACGATCTCCGGTCTTCAGGCTGCCCAGCATCTCCTGCAGCTTCTTTCGCTGCTGCGATTGTGGCCGCAGCACCAGGAAATACCAGATGCCGAAAAGGGGAGCGAGCATGAAAATGAACGACGGGTCAAACCGACCCGCTGAGCCGGGATCCGCCGCCAGAAGGATGGGATTTACGATGAGGCACTCGATCAATGCAGGCCACTTTTTCTAATGGATTTTAAGGACGAGAAACCCGGCCACAGGGTACGGGACTTTCTCAGTTCGGGCTTTCCAGATTCGCTTCGGGTCAGAGAATTACTTAAAATTTCCGGCGCATCCGGTTATGGAAATCCGCAAACTCTCCAAACAGGAGAGACTGCCTCATTCTGCGCATGGTGTCAAGGTAAAAGTGGATATTGTGATGTGTGGCCAGCATCGGCCCCAGCATTTCGCCGGTCACAAAAAGGTGGCGAAGGTAGCGCCGGGAATAGCGCCGGCACACGGAACAGGAACACGCCGGGTCCAAGGGCCCCTCATCCCGCGCATAGCGGGCGTTCTTGATAATCACCTTGCCTTCCGAGGTAAAAGCGCACGCGTTGCGGGCATTGCGCGTCGGCATGACACAGTCAAACATGTCGATGCCCCGGGCCACTCCCGCCAGAAGATCGTCCGGCGTACCCACTCCCATCAGGTAGCGGGGGCGGTCGCGGGGCAATAGGCCAGCCGTAAACTCCACTGTGTCATACATTTCCGATTTTGGCTCACCCACGGCAAGCCCCCCCACTGCATAGCCTTCAAAATCCAGGTTAAGCAACGCCTCTGCACTCTGCCGGCGCAAATCTTTGTCCGTCCCGCCTTGAACGATGCCGAAGAGTGCGGGGGCTAGAGATTGGGGGCTGAGGGCTGGGGATGCGGGACTCGGGACTCGGGACTCGGAACTCGGGGTCAGGGACTCGGGATTCGGGGTTAGGGACTCGGGATTCGGCGTTAGGGGTCCGGAACCCGGAATCCTGAATTCGAAATTCGAAGCCAAGCCGCTCGACTCCAATTCCCCGTTCCCAAGCCTAGTGGCCCGAACCCCTTGTCCGGCGTCCCTTGTCTCTTGCCTCGTGTCCCGAGTCTCGAATCCCGAATCCCCAGCCCCTTGTCCCTTTTCCGTTTTCCCTTGCCCCGAGTCCCGCGCAACTGCATCTTTCGCCCTTTTCGCCCAGCGCGTCGTCAGGGCTATGGAACGCGCCAAGGCTTCATAGGTGGCTGGATACTCCACGCACTCATCCAGGCACATCATGATGTCGGAGCCCAGGGCCAATTGGATCTCCACCGCCCTCTCGGGTGAGAGAAAATGCGAGGAGCCGTCAAGGTGCGACTTGAACCACACGCCGTCTTCGGTGACCTTGCCCAGTGATTTCAGGCTCATCACCTGAAAGCCGCCGCTATCTGTCAGGATTGGTCGCGGCCACGACATGAACCTGTGCAGGCCGCCCGCGTCGCGAATCAGCTCATGGCCGGGGCGAAGATAGAGATGGTAGGTGTTGCCCAACAGGATTTGCACGCCCAGGGCTTCCAACTCCTCCTGTCTCATACCTTTAACCGTGCCACAGGTACCGACCGGCATGAAGATGGGGGTTTCGATGACGCCATGAGGGGTGTGCAACAATCCCGCGCGCGCACGAGTAACTTTATCTTCCGCGAGAATTTCAAATTTGATGGGCATTAAGTCCTTGGCTTGGTTTTTAGACAACTCCGGGGTTCTCGCTGGGGCGTATCTTCCCGAATATTTAGCGACATATTATCCTAATAACAGCTTTCTACCCTGTAATCGCCGCCAGCCCGACTTTTCCCAGTGTGATGAGGACCCAAACCCCAAGAAATGTGAGGAAGATCGCCATGGTCCCAACCTTCTTCGCCGTGGCGGCAGAAATTCCCAAGGCGGACAGGAAGATGAACCAGACGCGGAAAATGTCGAACGAACTGGCCAGGACATAAAGTGCCTTTGAAGTCTCTCTCGGGTTCAGGAAGAATCCCACCGTGGAGGGGATGGGGTTCTCCGAATTGAATTGCTCCGGGTCGCCCATAAGAATAATGACCAAGGCCAGAATCACTCCAATCTGAAGGACGAGATTGGCCCAGCAGACCACGGAAAAGGAGGTCTTAAAGTCCACAGAAGCGCCGAAGATGACATTTGCGATAAAAAGTCCCACTGCGGCGATGACGACCAGAAAGATGGGGACGCCGATGAGTCCGCCCACGTGCATGCTGATGGCCGTGAATCCGGCGACCTTTTGAACCGTCTGGTCAAGCTGTTCCGGCGTCATCTGCGAAGCCTTGCCGCTGACTTCAAGCGACTGGCGGATGATGCGATCGGCGCCAATCTTCCACAGCATGGCCTCGATGATGGCAACGGACCCCACAATCCCAATAATGAGTGGAGCCATAAAGTCCGGACGGCGCGCAATGGATTCAAAAGTCCGGCCTGGCGCGATGAAAACCCCCAGCGCCCGGCTGAAGAAAGAATCCGACGGCTGATCCTCCGGCAGCGGAGGCGCGATCATTGTTTCGCCCATAATTCACCCCTGAATGGATTTACCGAATAACTCCAGGAAACACCGGGATATGCCGGGCATTTCGCCCTGCTCCCCCGGTGGCTTGCCGCTTCAGCCACTTTTTAACATTCTATCAAATCGAACCGCAATCACCGGTGCGAAAGTATCGATCAATTCAGTCGACCTGCAATCGCAGGTGTGAAAGTATCAATTACTTTGGAGCGAAGCAAGACATTTGGAGGGATGATGCTGCGGGCAACCGAAGCGGAGGGACGGTAGAGGCCGCTCCCGAATCGCAGTCCATTCCGGCATCAATTGGCGAATCCGATCAGGAAATTCCATTCGCCAATCAGATCGGGGCGCGGCGCTCGCCGCGCCATGAGCCGTGCCATGGCATCCCGATCTAACCCATCGGGACAGGTCTTGACCAATCTCATCGGGACGGATCCCAATCAAATGCGTTGGGACGGCTCTCACGAAGTTCCATTCATCTTTGCGTTCAAAACAGCCGATATCCCACAACAAAGGGGGGGCCGGGGGATTTTCTGGCAAGGCACACGCCAGCACTGGAGACATCGGCAATTTGGGATGATCTCTTGAACTGAATTTGGTGCAGGCCTGCAGTGTCCGCCGCCCAGGGAGCCGTGCCATGGCCATTTCGATCAACATCATCGGGACAGCTCCCAATCAAGTCCATCGGGGAAGCCCCGATCAAGAACTCCGGGACGGTTCTCACGAACTTCCATTCATGTTCGCCGTCAAAACTGCCGATGTCCCACAACAAAGGGGGGGCCGGGGGATTTCCTGGCAAGGCATACCTCACCACTGGAGACATCGGCAATTTGGGATGATTTCTTGAACTGAATTTGGTGAGGCCTGCAGTGTCCGCCGCGCCGAGAGCCGTGCCTAGGCATGGCCATCCCGATCAACCCTATCGGGACAGGCTGGCCATGCTCGAGCGCACCCCGATTCATTGGGGCGGCACGTTTTTGGGGCGCGCGATCGCGCGCCCCCTCTGCCGCAGGCCGATTCTGCCGATAAACGATGCGGGGGAGTGTTCTATGAAAGGGGATGTCAAGAGAAAATTCTTCACCTCGGACTGGCGCCGGGAGGTTTCTGGGGCAGCCAGCCCTGTAAGTTGAAACGGCACCCACGCGGGATACAGATTCGGCCATGAAGTTTTCCCTCTGGGCAAGCGAGCGTCAGCTTTTCCGGTGCCTTCACAAGCGGGCGGGTCGACAGTACGCCGACTATGGTTCTATCGGAGGCTCGAGGCCTAAGGCTTTTTGCGGTCGTGCGAGGGGGCATAGCGTCGGGGTGGAGACGAGCCCGCGTGCGGGACCACCTCGTCTAACACTCCCCTGGATGCTCTCCCTCGTGGAAGGAATTCCGTCGGAACTCCCTCGGACCCCAGCGCCGGAAACGTCCTCCACTCGCCGGTCGGAAAGACTTCCTGCCGACGCGGTAACGGTTCCAACGCTAAGCTTGTGCAGGCACTGCTAGGGCTCGGTAGTGCCCTCCTCTTTTCCAAAGATTCAGCACCAGCGCCGCCAGCTTGCGCGCTACGGTCAGGCGCAGTCGGGCCGGATCGCGTTCCTGCGCCAGACGGACATCGTAATAGTCCTTAAAAAGGCCGGGCTGGCGAATCGCCGAGAGCGCGGCGGATTTGAAGATCTCCTTCAGCCGGGGCTGGTGGTTGCGGTTCAGGCCGCGAATCTTGGCCGGCCGAGCGCGCCGCCCGATGCGCCCCTGCACCAGTTGATACTCACCGCTGTCGAAGGTGACCAGCCCCAACCCCACATAGCTCCAGAATTGCCGCCGGGTGCGGAAGCGGTGGGGGGTCTGGATCCAGGCGATCAGGCGTGCCACGCGCAACGGACCGAAACCGGGAATCTCTCGCAGGCGTGTGCTGACTTGCTGCTTGCGGCTTTCTTTCAGCAGTTCCTTCCGCGCCTGGCGCCGCAAGCTGCGGGTATGGTCGAGCTGTTCATGCAATAACTCGGCGCGCAAGCGGGTAGCCCCCCCGGTAGCTTCTCCAGCCAACTCGCCCGATGCTTCAGCGTGTACACTCCGCGGCCCGCGCAGTCGATCCCGCGGCCCCGATACAAGGCCTTGATCCGATTCATGACGCGCGTGGTATCCTCCACCAGCGCCTCGTAACTGTGCACCAGCTCCTGCAAGGGCCGGAGGCTCTGACGCCCGTGATAGACCGGTCGCAGCATCCCCGTGCGGAACAGGTCTGCTAGCTTGCGCGCGTCGTTGCGGTCGGTCTTGCTGCCTTCCTTGAGCAGAGCGTTGTGGCGCGGATCGCAGACCAGCCGCTCCGCCACTCGCCCCTCCAATAGGTCGTATAACCAAGCCGCGTACGTTCCTTCTTCGAAGGTCACATGCAAGGACCCGGAAAAGCCTTCCAGATAACTCAGGATCGGCCGCGCCTTGGTGGCGATGATGCTCCCGTCCAATTCCTTCCCTGCCGCATTCACCACCGACGTCACCGTCGTCGCTTGATGCACATCCAACGCGATATACTTCTCCTCGCTCATAAGGGTGCTCCTCCTTGGCTACGTGGGTTCCTACCAACCCCACCGTACACGACTAGTGGCGCCCTTTCATAATGCGTCGGGGGCACTGCGCGAGGGGAGGAAAGCAGTAGGCAGTCGGCAGTCGGCAGTTGGGGGGATTGCGTGGCGGTAGGCGGCAGTCGCGTTTGCGTAGGCGCGGCGATCGCCGCGCCGTGAGCCATGCCATGGCCAACCCGGTCAAACCCATCGGGACAGGTCTTGACCAATCTCATCGGGACGGATCCCGATCAAATGCGTTAGGACGACTCTCACGAACTTCCATTCATCTTTGCGTTCAAAACAGCCGATATCCCACAACAAAGGGGGGGGCCGGGGGATTTTCTGGCAAGGCACACCCCGGCACTGGAGACATCGGCAATTTGGGATGATCTCTTGAACTGAATTTGGTGAGGCCTGCAGTGTCCGCCGCGCCGGGCGGAATAGCAAGGCAGTGGGCAGCAGGCGCGTTTGTGTAGGCGGGGCGATCGCCCCGCCGTGACCCGTGCCATGGCCATCCCGATCGATCCCATCGGGACGGGTCCTGACCATGCTTGAGCACCCCGATGCATCGGGGTGGCCCGATTCTTGGGCACGCGATCGCGTGCCGCCTCCGGTCGAGTCCTCAAATTTAACATCATCCTCGCATGCCATTCAGCCGATAAACGATGCGGGGGAGTGCGTCGGGGGCACTGCGAGGGGGCGAGGGAAAGCAGAAGGCAGGAGGTGGTGGGCAGTTGGCAGTTGGCGGTATGAGGCAGGCGCGGCGATGGCGGCGCCGGTATTCCTGCCTGTGCCGTTCTTGGTGCACCGCCATGGAACAGGTGCCGTACCATCGGTCGTTGCGCTCGTGCTCAGACATGGCTAGGACCCGATGGTTTTGATTGGGATGGCCATGGCGCCATCGGTCTTTGCGGTTGGGGCAGGGGATGTATAAATTCTGTCCAAATCGGGTGTTTCGTCCTGGGGCGGGGTGAAGAGGCCAAGCGCGACCAAACGGCCCGGTTGCCTCGGATCCAGATCTCATTTCGGACAAATTATCGCACATTTGGCTTTGGGGGCATTTATTTGGCCCGAAGGCTCTTTCAGACATTTGGACTGAGGGCAGCCCTAGCCGCGACCTTCCCGCCACCAGCTCGTAACGGCGGCTCTACGCCGCCACTGTCCGGCGCGCCCATGGCGCAAGATGGCGGCGTAAAACCGCCGTTACAGGGCTCCAGCTACCGCGTTGCCTACTTGCCAGTTGACCGCGAGGGCTTGCTGAAATTGGCCGACCGGGAGTCTCCCCTCACGGATGAAATCGCCGTGGCGTCTCTCATGTGGCGAATAACGAAACGGGTGTGCTCTGGCCGGGCGAAGTTCGCGACCCAATTACGCGTGATCCAGTGCGCAGGCAGTAGTGACCGGAACGGCAGAGCACGGGTGGGGACAAAGAACCGCGGACCTCAAGAGCAGGCCCTCGCTGCGCTTGCTTCCAGAAGACTCCGCACAGCATTCAGCTTGCCGGCCGGTAGCATGTCGAGCAAGGCGTGCGCCTGCCGGCGGTCAGTGAGATCGGGTTCCATCTTTTCCCTCTTGGCTGCTTGAAAACCACAGACAATGCCACTATTCACGCAAGAGTTCATATCCTCATGTCGGCATCAAGAACCGCGAACCATGCTCTCGAAAAATGGTGCATATCGTTCCGGTCCCGGTTTTCAGTCAAGCTATGATAATTCCTACCCTTTTTAATTTTTTCACACGTTCCTGGCACCCTTCTCTCCCTATTTTCTCTGTCTCATCTCAGGGGTGCAGTCGGGTGCCTGTCCGCCCTTTGTCCGCACTCTCTAATTGTCAAACTTTGCCAATCGCGGTACAATTCGTTTCCAGATGGATATTCTCTTGAGGATCCTCCCATGCCCACGCGCAATGTAAATCTGACCAACGAGCTTGACCAATTCGTGCTGGCGAAGGTAAAGAGTGGCCGTTACGAAAACGCCAGCGAGGTTGTCCGCGCCGCCCTGCGCACCCTGGAGCGCGAGGATTTGCGGTACGAAGCAAAGCTCGCTGCTCTGAAAAGGGCGATTGATGAGGGTGACGCAAGCGGCGTTGCCGGTGGCAATTCCTTTGCCCGGGTCCGGCAGGCACTTAAACTCTCGCGAAAGAAGCGCTAGAGGGTGGCCACTATCCGATTATCCCGACTTGCCGAAGCAGACCTGATGGAGATTGGCGCCTACAGGCTGGAGAAGTGGGGCGAGCGCCAGGCTCTTCGGTACATCGATGGGCTTGAAATCTGTTGCCAGCAGCTTGCGGAGAACCCCCAGTCAGGCCGTCCCTGTAACCAAATCCGGCATGGTTTGCGACGCATGGAGCATGCCCGGCATGTGGTGTTTTATCGGGTTGAATCGGGGGGAATTCTTGTGTCTCGCATCCTCCATCAGCGCATGCTGCCGGAACGTCGGACCATCGACGAGGAAGATTAAGGGCAAACGCCGGGTGATGCGCCGATTTGGGTTTTTGAATCATCAACTCATCAACCCACTCGTGCAATACAGGGGATTGACTTGCTTGGCTCACCCGTGTAGGTAAGGTAGCGCTGACCTTGAGGTCAGCATCTGTTGGGCCCAGCGGCACTGGGCCAGGCCGAACGCTGTTCGGCCCTGCACTACCGATCTGGCCCGGCACGCCGGAGCTCATGCCGACCTCAAGGTCGGCGCTACACTACCGGGGGCCACGGGTGAGTAATGACTGCTCGAAGCGAATCACGACCACATACGGATGGGGTTGAGATACTGCCCATGAAATCAATGCAAGAGCAAATGTCCTCTGGCCCGGGGTACTATGAAGTCGCACTTTACGATGTGGCCCGCCAAGGTCGAGGAGTCCCCGCGGTGCCCCAGGTGCTTGTTGGTATTGCACCATAGTTCATCCTCCCCTCGATATTGCTGCCCGGACTGATCTGCTCGGAGACCTCCGCTACAGCCGGATCCGCAAACAATTGTTTCGCTCCGTATAGTACTTCCAGTGTTTGGAATTTCCAGCGATTGCCGGTAGATTGGACATGTCGGCAAATTTGGCGAAGAGACGGCGCGAGATGCTCCCCACGCTCTTTTTTATTGCAGCAGCGCTTTTGGTGCTATGGAACGTTCGCAACTACAATGGCTTCGAGAGAGCCTATGCTTATCAGGGCTCCTTTCCAGGCGAGCGCTACGAATGCCTCGTCGGGGGCCTCTATTCGGAAGATCGCGTGCTCTGTATGGCGGGCGCCGACCGAGCCGGGATTTATTTTCTGCCTCACCCCAAACCGCAAAGACTGTTCCAGAATTCCGGGTATCCCATTTTCAAGAAATCGTTTTTCATTCCGTGGCAGGACATGAATTACTGTTCAAAAAAAGTGCTGTTCAAAGACTGCATCTGGTTCGATCTCTCGCCCAGAAAAATCTGGATCTATGTGCCGAGAGAAGTTGGCGAAAAACTGCTGGCTGATGCTCATCGGGAAATTCCCATCTGAACCTCCATTTCCACTTGGCGCAGAACAGAGAT
Organism: Acidobacteriota bacterium; assembly: GCA_003165315.1. GTDB lineage: Bacteria > Acidobacteriota > Terriglobia > UBA7540 > UBA7540 > Bog-366. The sequence goes on along the minus strand of PLSX01000120.1, from coordinate 33,986 downwards.
CGAGTTCAATTTAAAGGGGCCGTTCGCCAAGACATTTGAGCTGGATCATTTGTCCAGACACCTTGCCTGGATATCGACAAAATAACCGAGGTCTGGGTTCGAGGTGGGCCAGGAGTTTCGGGAATTTGTGGGGTATCCACAATGGGGTGGGGCAAAGCCTCGCAGACGATCAGAAAAAATTTGCGAACAAACCGAAGATGTAAAGGGCAAGGCCGCCGAAAAGCAGAATGGGCTCGGCGAAAGCACGAATGGTAACGAGGATGGGGTAATCGATGGTGGGCCAGGGTCCATACCCACCCCAGTAGACCTTGATGAGAAGCCCCAGAGCGATCATGGAAAGCGCGCGGTTGCGAATGGTATTGGCGCGCTCGGGGCCCACCTTGTAGGCCTGGCCCTGGTAGACGGTGGCGTTGGTGACCACAAACGCGCCGTCACATTTGCGGCAGGACGTGGCATTGTCGTAGTTGGAGTAACTGCAGTATGGGCACTTCTTCATCAGAGCGGTCCCCGCTACAGGATTCCGTTAGCTTATACGCCGTCTCAATCCATTGAGGCGGTCCATCGCTGCGAGAGAGCCCTATTCCCGCACGGTGGCATCAAGGAACGCGCGCAATTTGCGGCTGCGCGAAGGGTGACGCAGCTTGCGCAACGCCTTCGCTTCAATCTGGCGAATGCGCTCGCGGGTGACGGCAAAGCTCTGTCCAACCTCTTCCAGCGTATGCTCACTGCCGTCGTCGAGGCCAAAGCGCATTTTGATCACTTTTTCCTCGCGCGGCGTCAGCGTCTTCAGCACCGATTCCGTCTGCTCTTTCAGGTTGATGTTGATGACCGCTTCGGCGGGAGAAATAACTCCGCGATCCTCAATGAAATCGCCCAAATGCGAGTCTTCCTCTTCCCCGATGGGGGTCTCCAGTGAAATCGGTTCCTGCGCGATCTTTAAGACCTTGCGCACCTTCACCACGGGGATTTCCATGCGCTTGGCAATCTCTTCCGAGGTGGGCTCGCGCCCGTACTCCTGCACCAGTTGCCGCGACGTGCGGATGAGCTTGTTGANNGGCGATATTCGAATTTTTCGACCGCTTTCATCAGGCCGATATTGCCTTCCTGAATCAGATCGAGGAACTGAAGGCCGCGATTGGTGTATTTCTTGGCGATCGAAACCACCAAGCGGAGGTTGGCCTCAATCAATTCACGCTTGGCGATTTCCGCCTGCTCCTCACCCATCACGATGGTCTGGTATGTGCGGCGCAACTCGGTGGTGGTGAATTGAATGCGGCCTTCAAACTCTTCCAGATTGGTCTTGGCCTGACGCAGCTCCTTGCGGAGATCCTTGTTGCCGTTGGCGCGGGTGGCCTCCACGCGCTTTTCCAGGCGATTGGCCTCGCGCTCAAGCGGGCGCATCTCATCCACGGCCTGGCGGAGCGCGCCAATCAGCACCTTGCGTTGCGTATGGGTGAACTGGATCGAGCGCAGAAGCTGTGAAATCAGGATGCGATGTTCCGCCACGGCCCAACTGTAGCGGCGAAAATCGCGCGGCTTCTTGGTGCGCGGAATACTGTCGCGCTTGCTGCGCAATTGCCCCAGCTTCTTGTAGAGGCGCTCCATCTCATCGATGGTGCCCAGCACCTCTTTCAAGCGATGGACGACACGATCTTCCAGCAGCTCCTCGTCATCAAAAACCACAACTTCTTTGATGGACTTTTCCCCAGCCTTGAGCTGCCGTCCCGTGGCGAAGAGCGCCTGGATGACCACCGGAGACCGGGAGAGCGCCTTGAAAACCTTCATCTGGCCGCGCTCAATTCGCTTGGCGATTTCCACTTCGCCTTCACGCGTCAGCAGGGGCACCGTACCCATTTCGCGCAGGTACATCCGCACCGGATCGTTGGTCTTGTCCAGGGCGCCGGGGGTCAGGTCCAGCTCAACGTCTTCGCCCGCTTCGTCTGGCTTGAGGTCGTCTGTCTTGTCCAGCGCAATGCTATCGGGAGACTTGGTGCGGGGGGAATCGACAACTTCAATTCCTTCGCTATCGAACATGGAGAGGAGATCGCTGAGGTCTTCCGCGGAATGGACATCGGAGGGCAGGAGGTCATTAACCTCATCATAGAGCAGGTAGCCCTTTTCTTTTCCCAGGCTGATCAGTTTGTTTACTTGGTCGAACTTTTCGTCAAAAGCCAAAGCAATGGCCTCCCCACGGGCGACAGACTACAACCGAACAGTATAGCGCATAGAATACAAATGGGAATAGGGCGACACGCCGCACACATCTCCGGCGATGCCACCTCTGGCAATCCTGAAGCAACACTTAACTTCAGCCGTCAATCGGCCTCGGCTCCACAAAGTTTAGATGTAATATAACCTGATTCGTTTATTCCAGGGCGGAATAATTTAAGGCCTGCCCAGCTTCCGTAATTCTTTATCAAGCTCGAATTTCGCCCCCTGCAATTCTCTAAGCCGCTCAGAATCCTGCGATTGGGCGGCGGCCTCAATGCCTCGCTGGAGATGATCGCGCTCCCGCAGAAGGCGCTCAAGTCTAAGCTTCCGCAAGTGTCCCTGGGCCTGCTCCAGGCTGGGGGCAGCCTCAGGCCAGAATTGTGCGTCAATTGCCAGACGCTTTTCCTGCGGGGTGAGTACACTATCCGATTCGGGGAGGTTCAGTTCCTGGTTGCGCTGCCGGGCCTCCCACAACTGTTTAAATATATTGTCGCCCAGCAGGCCTTCCAGCACGCCACTTTCAACAATTTCGGGCAGCAGAGCGTCCGCCACTTCCTGGCTTTGCAGACACGCGCGCAGTAATTGCTTGACGCCATGGTTGGCGTCCACCGCCGTCTGCTCCGCCACGTGGACTTCCCCGCGCTTATCGCCCGCCGCCCGCCTCAACTCGTCGCGCAAGAGTCTCTCATCGACGCGTAATCGCTCCGCCAAGCGAGTGGCCAGCTCAGCTCGCAAAATAGGATTGGGTACCTTGATGAGATAGGGAAGGATGGCGTTGACAGCAGCCACCTTGCCTTCCGGAGTACGGAGATCGTGGGTGGTGGCGGCGCGCTCCGTCAGATAATCAAGATAGGAAGGCGCGTTCTTGAGCAATTCACTGTAGGCAGCGGCTCCGCGCTTGCGAAGGAATTCGTCCGGGTCGAGTCCTCCGGGCAACGCCAGAACTTTGGCTTCAAACCCCGCCTCAAGGAGCAGTGCCAATGAGCGTTCGGTTGCCGCCATTCCGGCGGAGTCAGGGTCGTAATTCACCACCACCCGCCGCGTGTAACGTGCCAGCAGCCGAATCTGCCCCTCGGTCAAGCTGGTACCGCATGAAGCCACTACGTTTTCAACCCCGCTGGAAGCCACGGCAATGCAATCCATGTAACCTTCCACCAGGATGGCGTAGTCAAGCTTGCGGGTGGCCTGAGCGGCACGGTCGAGATGATAAAGCAAACGGCTTTTGGTGTAGATCGCCGTCTCCGGTGAGTTCAGATACTTGGGCTGATCGTCACCCAGCGCCCGGCCCGCGAAGGCCACCACCTTCCCCGTATCGTTGGCGATTGGGAAAATGATGCGGCGGCGGAAACGATCATAGGGGCGTTGGGTTTCCGCGTTCACCAGAATCAAGCCGCTCTTTTCCACGGCTTCCTTATCAAACCCTGCGCCGGTAAATTGCCGCACCAGGCCCTGCCCATCTCCCGGAGCATAGCCAATGCGGAAGCGGCCCACCATTTCGTCCGTGATGCCTCGATCACCAAGATAGGCGCGCGCCAGGCGGCCTTCCGCCGTTGCCCCCAACTGCGCGGCAAAATATTTAGCGGCAATTTCATGCAGCTTTATCAGTGACGCGCGCAACTTGGTGTTGGCGTCGTAGGTCTCCTCGCCCGCCCTCTCCTCAATGCGAACTCCCACCTTTTCCGCGACGCGCCGCAGCGCTTCCGGAAAAGACAGGCCATCCATCTCCATCACAAACTTGAAGACGTCGCCCCCTTTGCCGCAGCCAAAGCAGTGGAAGATCTGCTTGATGGGATGCACGGCAAAAGAGGGGGTCTTCTCTTGATGGAAGGGGCAGAGCCCCGTGTAATTTGCGCCGGATTTGCGCAGCTTTACATAGTCGCCCACAATTTTGACGATGTCGGCCGCGGCGCGAACTTGTTCGACTTGGGACATAGGAAAAGGAGTCAGGGGACAGGAGTCAGGAACCAGTCGTCGGCGGAAAGCACAGGGCAGATAGAAGGCGGGAGTGGAGGATATCCGCGTGAAGTCCCATAATTTGCGGATCGCCGCTCGGATTCTGACTCCAGTCTCCTGACTCCTGTCTCCATAAACCTATGCAAGCAATATACTCGTCCCCGATTTCTGAAACTCTTCCTTCGGGAACTGCTGACGGATGAGATCCAGATAGGCGCGACCTTTGGGCCGGCCATTCTCGTGAACGGCGGCAAGCTGAGTCAGGAAAATCAACGAGTCGCGAACGTCGCTGTCGCGCACCGTGGTCATACCCACACGGGCGGCTTCCTTCTCCCGGAATTCCAAAATGGCCGCTTTCAAACTCTCGTATAAGGCGCGTTGCAGCGCGTAATCGAGCGGTTTTTCGTAAATAATTCCGCTTGCCTGCGTGCGGTAGCTCTCCGCCAGTGTTTGGAGCGCCGACACAACATCCGTATCCACCAGGGCGCGATATTCCGCGGCAAATTTGCAGATGGCGCGGTCGATGAAGTAGAGCAATTGACCGTTCGTCTCGGCAAAACTTCGATTGAATTTGCTCTCCGGAAAAGGCACCTTGGCCCAGTCGACTTGCAACCGCGCCATATCGTTCTTGCGGCTGTCGACAAGGTGAGCGCAATCACTGGGACAATCGATCGTCACCTCGCGCTCAGTGCCACAGCAGATGGAACAGATACTCTCCGCGCGCGCCGGACACATGCGCTTTGCCTTACGTTTATTGCAAATCGGACAAATCAACGTTTTCTCCTGTCATAGTTCTGAAACCAAGATTATGCCACAGATTCCCGGCGGGCTTGGCACGTGTAAGGCATCACATGCTGGAGGCTGAACTGCGCATTCAAGCTGTCGTTTATTCCCTCAACCTCACAACACCCGGAGAATTCGCATTGAAGTGCGGTATCGTTTTGGCGCCTCGTCACCATTACCGAGGCCAACTTCCGCGGGTCAAGCGGGTGAAGATCCCGCACCAACCGGGCCCCGCGCGAGCCGCGCGACTCCCGCAGCAATAGTTCCGAACAGCATACCCATGACGATTGTAGTAGCCACCCAGTAGATGAGCTGGGCAAAAAAAGCCAGCCACAGATACTTGGGCCAAAACCCTATTCCTGCGGGAAGATCCCTGGGTACTGCGTCGTAATGGGTTCCCAGGTTATTGCGCATGGCGAAAAACATCAGGATTGCGATGGGGATTCGCGCGGCGTAAGCGTAGGCCAGCATCGTCTTGAAGAGCGCGGGCCACCCAGGCAGCGTGACTGCGGCGGCCAATACGAGAATGGACCAGCCATATAGAAGACGCCCTGGAAAGACAAATTTGAAGGGAAGAAGTCCAGGCAGAAATAGCACGATGAGTGCCGCCAGGATTGCAAGCCCGATCGCCCCCCACACTGAAACGGGCTGCTGGCCGCAAGCTTGAAGCCTTAGAGCAAAGTAGACTCCGAAAAAGGGGGCCAGCCACAAAATGGCCACGACCGACAATCCCATTTGATGGTTGAACCAATTTGGAGACCACTGTTTGATCTCGCCCACGAATCGCAGCACAGTGACCGCCAACGTTATGAGGGCTGGAATCAAGATGAGTCGCCCGATTGGAAGTCCCGAAGATATTTGCGTCATCGACACCATCCTCTGCAAAATTATCCGCTCAATCGCAGGCAAGCCTGATGAGGTTCTTTTGGTTCAGAGGGACGCCATGACGAGGCGACTCCTCTTGCCCACAGTTACTCCGCGCTAATTCCCACCGCGCTACTCCGGCAGCTTCAAGGCCGTGTCTCCCTGAATGCGGAGAGTCACAATCTCGAATGGCTTGATGGAGAATTCCAGCCCGTGCCCGGAGACGGATAGCGATTGTTGCTTCTTCTCCATGGCATTACAGATCCAGGCATTTTGAAGATTGAGAATCGGCATATTGACGCCAACTGTGGCAGCTTTACCGTCCACTTCCACGAAGCGCAAAATCGTGCCTTGATCATCCTCCGCCCGCTTCCAGTTCACCAACACCACGTTCGGCTGGTCGACTTGCAGGAAGCTGGATTCCGCAGAGTCCAGCGGGCGTACAGAATTAATGGCCTTATCCTGCGGCTTGATTTCATTGACCTCAATGGGGGACATCTCTTCCCAGCCCAGGCGGCTCAATGTTCCGGCACTGAGGTTCCGCCCGCTGGTGAAGGCGTAGCGAAAGGTGTAGTCGCCTCCCTGCCCGGCCGGCCAGTTCGTCTCCCAGTAGTTGCTCATCAGGTAGGAGAAGATGGTCCCCTTGCGATCACCGAACTCGCGGGGCCATGCGCCGCGCACGATGTCTCCCAGTGTCACCAGGTGGTCATCCACAGGAACCAGTGCCACTGTAGCGTTGTCCTGATCGGCCGCAACCCAATGCTGAACGCTGAACCACTCCAGGTTGCCGCCTTGCATGATGTCGCGCGCCGGATTTACATAACCATTTTGAATTTCGTAGCGAAACTCCGGATGATCCATGGCAAAGGGGAAGGCGAAATATACCGCTTCCTTGGTATAGACCTTGGTTTTGTTGATGCGATTGATAATCTCGATTTTCTTTTCGCGATCAAGCAAAGTGATTTCAGTTTCGACCCTGGGGGTATTGACCGCCGAACTCTCCATCTTCGCCACCACGCCAAATGCTGTCCTGGTAACTGAGAGCAGTCGACCGCCGCCCGCGCCGTGAGTGTCAAGCACCGGCTTGGGCAGCGTGGGCTTATATTCAAGCGCTGTGTTTCGAGGTTTGTCTGCACCCGTCACGTAGACATATTGATTGAACTTATAGGGGCTCGACGCGTCCACAAGCTCCCGGTTCAGTTCCTTGTCAAAGATGCTTTTGATGGCTCCCGTTTCCGGGTCAAGCTCAACGCGGTAGTAATTGTTCTCCAGGGTTGTGGAAGTACTCCCGGCCGGAGCCGGTGGTTCCGTAGCGTCGGGTTCAAGCGCATAGGTTTTGTAACCAACGGCAGGGACGTTTTGCGCCAGGAACCTGACATGGCGAAAACCCTTGCCTGTGTAAAGTTCCTGGTAGGGAACGGTTTCTTTGGTGGATAGATCCACCAGCTTCATTCCCCGGTTGATGTCCACCTCCACCAAATGAGTTCGTTGCCAGCTCAAAGGATTGAAGAACACCAGCGTTTGGCTGGGACGATTGATGTAATCCGCAATCGAGGCCATGGCGCGGTCCAGCAACTGTTCCAATAGCAACTGCCCATTGGTGGCGCGGGATTCCTTGACGGCAGCCTGCCGGATGCTCTCTCCGTGCGCGGGATCATCCCAGCTCCGGTCCGCTGTCCACGTATGCTCGTCGAACATACGCAGGTTGTCCCACAGCAATTTCACGGCTTCGGAATCCGGCCGGATGACTGGATTGATGAGAGAGCTGATCGTAGAAAATTTCTCCGCCGCCAGCGCGCGCTGTTCGTTCGAACGAGCCAGCGATGTGGTGCGGATATCGGTGATAATGCCATCTTCCCAATAAGGGCCACCATCGGCACGGATGACGGGAATCGAATCGCCCATCTGCCCGCTGATGTATTGCATAGCTTCCGAAAACCCTGAAAATTTCAGCTTGGGGAACGCGTAGGCCTTGTCCCAATCGCCGGCCAGCATGGCCTGCTGCGGGAACAGGTCGGTATTTTCCACCTGCGTGCCGTAAACGATCACACCATCCGACTTGTAATCCGCACGGTCATAAGCTTGCAGGAAGAGGGGAAGCGAGTCGCGACCGGCTTCGATCTGCGGCGGCAGCCCGAAGAGGCTGGATGCCTGGATGTAATGCCGGGAAACCCACATCAGGATGCGGCCACCGTCCGGCCCCTCCCACCAGAACGGAGAGCGCTCATTGATCTTGCCAAATAAGATGATGGGGGCACGCCAGTTGTCACTGGCATCCACGAAATACTTAAGGCCCGCGGCTGCCAGCACCGAGGCATATGACCAGGTGCATGAAGGCACATCGGTGATGTTGGCGTAATCAAAATCGCCGCCGTGCCTCTGGTGAAACTGATAGCTGGGATAGAGCGAACGGATGGTGTCCTCAAGGCTGGCAAAGCCGGTGACGTTGGAGGCAAATTGGGCGGGCACGAAGATCTTCTTCTGCGCCACCATGTCAAACAGCTTTCGGTCTTGCTCCGGGCTGCGGCCCCGCATGAACTGCTCCACAGACCAGAAGGCATCCGGGCTGTAGCGGAAGTCCGGATGCTTTCCGATCATCTCGATGGCCTCATCGATGGCGCGACTTTGAATCTCTGCAACCTTTGTGGGGTAGTCGGAATAGCCGATGTCGAGGTGCTCATTGGGTACGACAAAGAGATTCCACTTCTTGCCGGGGACCAAATCCAACGGAAATCGCGAAGCATGACCATTCGAATTCACCGTAAGCTCGCTCTTCTCCGGTTGATTGAACTCCGGCACCTCAAGCTCCACCCGATACTCCCCAAACTCGCGGTCTGATTCAAACTTTTGCGAGTACTTCCCTTTCTCCATGGCCAGGGTTACTTCGCTCTTTGAAAGCCGACCACTTGCGTGGATATACACATCGACAATTTCCCTAAGCCCACTCTCTTGAGATTTGTAGAAGATGGTTGGAACGACGTCGGCGGTCAGACGATTTAGCGCATACTTTGCCGCAGGATCGTTGTCCAGTTCCAGGGCATCATAAATCAGCGCGGAATTCCCGAGCCCGTTGGAGGTCTCTGAATCATCACGCTTTATGATTTCATCGACGGCGGTTAACACTAGGCTGTTTGCTCCCTTGACCAGAAACTGCGCAGGAAACTCCGCGATAATCGTCCCGTAAGAGTAAGTGGGTACGAAGACCGAGGATGTATCCCCGCCGGCGTAATTAAGCTTGGGATGCAGGTAGAACCAGCCGCGGTGCCCATTGATCTCGATTTGCAGCCGGGGCGTACGGGGCATGTACTCAAGCAATCCCACCTTCAGGGAAAAGACTCCTTGCGGGGCGCCGGAAAGATCGAACTTAACGGTGAAAGGGTGGGAACGGAATCCCGCCGCCCCATTGCCTGAACCAGGCTGATAAGCGTACCAGTCCATGGCAGGGTCACTTTTGCCCACAATGAATATCGGGTCCTGTGCGGGATTTGCGTAGTCAATCCCTTCAGCCTTGAATTCCTGTGAGGATTCATCAAATGTTCCCACCTGCCAGAGTTCTTGGCTGGCGGATTGAAGGGTTGTTGGGAACAAAAATAAGAATGGCAATAAGAAGGTGCAAACCCATACTAAGAATCTCAATGCACGGTTGTCCATAAGAGGTCTCCTATTAATTCGTTGGCAAATTCCGCCTGATGGGGGATGGAGGGACTCCGCTGCCGCGTTTGGATTCCAGGAAACGGATCAGGTCGTGAAGACAGGATTTCATCTTTATTTTGCCATCCCCCACTTTGGGACATATGACAAATTACCGAAACAACTTAGGCATGAAGGTCGGAGCGAAGCGGTAAATAGCCAGGAGTTCATGGAGCGGTTTGAGCCTAAGGTTCGGATTCCCTGGCTCCACCCATTGCAACCAATCAACGGACTTTGATTGGCTGTCGGTTCTAAGGTGAACTTGGCCCGCACGTCTTGTGCGGGTCATTCATTCTGACTTCCAACCACTTCACTTCCTTTTTAGTGCCCGAGGGGAGAGTCTCCTTCGATCACGGGTAAAATTGCTACTTTCTACAATCGCTGGTGCGGGATACCAGCCTTCCAATCCATTACGGCAGGCAGTGTACCCCCGTTTTCACCTGAAATCCAAATATTCGCGTGGCGGATGGTCATGGCGACCTCAAGCCAAGCTTTATCAATCTTGTCTGGGTTGAGAGGATGAGTCGAATCCTGGAGCGAGGGAAAGCATCAACGCGTACATGTGCTCAGGAACCCCAATATGCGAATGGGAATAGTTTAACGCCTGCGAAGGATGATCTGGGCTGTGGCTACCAGATAGTAGAAGAACATCGCCGTAGAGGAGAGCAGAATGAGGTTGGCTAAGATCATTGCATTACTCAGTTATACTGCCAATTTTGCCAAAACTGCCCCAGCCGTGGAGCGATTTCGCTCAAGGCGGATCGCGTGGCAACTACCGGCCACCGCCGATCCCCTGCTCTCTGGTTGGGCGCTGTGACCGTTGGGTTGAACAGATATTTTCCGGCACTCGATGAGGCTGGAAACAAGCCGCATATCTTTGGACGGCCGCTGGGTCCGAACACATTACTGAAGAACCCGCCGTGATTCGCCATCCGCTATAAAACCGCACAGATTATACACCGGACCGAATCGAAAGAAAGAGTACTAATTTGAGTAGCCCCGACAAAAAAGTTCTAGACCCAAGGGCAGCCAAAATTATGGGTAAACCTGCGTGCAAATCCAACGGAACTGATGCCGGTTGCTACTCAAACTACTGCAGGCATGACTGCCACAAGATGAAATCCCATGCCATGAATGGGACTTGCTCCTTTTCGCCTAAACACTACTTCTGCTTGCCAGCGCGCAGCAAGCCGGCTGGCCAGAGGAAATCTCATGTGAATTCAAGAATATTCCATTCCGATTCTGCGCGATATTTGGGAGAGACAGGAGTATAAGGTTAGTGAAAGACATCAGATTCCTCCCCCATGGAGCCGTTATGCGAATTGCAGGACTTCTACTTCTTCCCGCCTTCATTGCCGCCAGCCTGAGCGCGCAATCGACGCCGGCGTATATTAATGCGGGTTCGGACCATCAAAGCTGGGCAATTGGAAATGCGCTGATTGAGCGGCAAATCCGGTTTGATCCCAAAATCGGCCTCTACACCACTGGATGGCAAGATAAATTAACGGGAACGGACTTCATCAAGCTGACACCTGCTGACAACGCCCGGGGCGCGGAGTTTTCCTTCCAGGCTGGCGGCGACCGCTTGGCGGGCTCTGAGGGTGCGTTCGATTTGGTGGGCGCGAGCATCCACGACCTTTCGCCTCGGGGCAAACTCCTTGAAATTAGGCTCAAGGCGCGAACCAAGCCGATGGAAGTTTCCGTGTTCTATGGCGTGTATGATGGCCATCCGGTGGTTCGGAAGTGGATTGCAATTACCAATCGCGGTAAGGCGCCTATCACCCTGTCGCACCTGAGTTTCGAGGCCGTGCCGTTGCGGGCGGGGAAACCCTCGGAAATCCAAGTCTCGGGTTTCTACGGCGTCCAGCCACGCGAGATTTTCTTCACCGGCCGCGTGGAAGACGCCGCGATTCTGGAGCGGAATTCCCTCACAGGTGTTGGATTCATCGTCATGAACGAAACTCCCGGTTACTTGAAGAGGACCGAGATGGTCCAATGGGGAGAAGGGATTGAAGTCATGTACGATACGGACATCTTCCCCTTCCAGCGAACTGTGGCGCCGGGAGAGACGTTCACCAGCGCCAGGAGTTCCGTCGCTCTCATCGCCGAAGGACGGGGCTTTGCCGACCCCCATTGGGTCATGCCGTCATACACCTCCGAAGTTCTCATGAAGAAAGGCGCAGGTTATCAACCACCTTGGATTTATAACACCTACGAGCCTTTCTATTTTGGGCTTCCCCATACTACGGTGAGCGAACTGATCCCGATCGCCGGGCGCATGGGTCTGGATATCTTCACGCTCGATGCGGGCTGGGAAAAGTATTGGGGCGAGAATGACATTAACTTGAACCGATACCCGGAGGGGCTTGATCCCGTCCGGGCTGAGGTGGAACACCAGGGAATGCGCCTTGGATTGTGGGTGCCTCTGGCCATCGTCCACCCGGATAGCAAGGTCTATCGCGAGCATCCTGAGTGGCAATGCCGGGACTCCGACGGGAACCCCAAGAAATCGTGGATGGGGGCGGAGTGGGGCGGCAACCTTCCGGTGATGTGCATGGCCTCGCCTTACCGCGAGGTCGCCGCGCGCCGCATCAGCGACCTGATTTCGCGTTACCACTTGGGCTACGTCAAGATTGATCTTACCACTGTGTTTAATGCGTACGGCGAAGCGCCCGGGTGCTATGCCAAGGGACACTCGCATGGAAACTGGGCGGAATCGTTGGAAGGAATTTACGAAGGAATCCAGTATGTCACGGACGCGATTTATCGCGAGCATCCTGACGTGTTGCTCGATTTGACTTTTGAACTCTGGGGTCAAAAACACGTCATCGATTATGGACTCTTGGGGGCCGGAGATCTGGATTGGATGAGCAATGTCAATGATTCGAAACCGGACGCGGCGGGGCCTCTCCAGGCCCGGACCTTGCTCTACCATCGCTCCCTGGCGATTCCCGTGGAAACAATGCTGATCGGCAACCCACGCGCGGAGACTCCCCCGATGGACGAGCATTTCGCCACGGCGATTGGATCAGGCCCGCTTCTTCTGGGGGATTTGCGCAAGCTCGCACCCCAGCAGCAGGACTGGTATGGGAAAAACATCCGGTGGTTTAAGGATCTGCGCAAGACCGTCCCCATGAATGAAAGCTTCTTTCCCCTGGGAGCGTGGCAACAGCCCGGCAGGGGAAGCGCGGATGGATTCGCGCGCCTCGATCGCGAAGGAGAAGGAATCATTGTGGCGTTCAGGAATGAATCAACCCATGGCGCGTTCAATGTAAGCATCCCCTCCTTCCCCGATGGGACTTTCGCGTTCAAATCGAAGATGACCGGACGAGGCCTGGGCACTTTTTCAGGCAAGCAGGTGCGGGAGGGAATCCACATTCAATTCGCCGCCGATCAACAAGTGGAGGTGCTGGAAATTCGAAAATAGCACCATCATACCCTACCTGCTGAAGCCGCGAAGGTGCTCACCTCGCGGTTTCAGGCTGCTTTGAACTCAAGCTCAGCCCACTCGATGGGGATGCCCTCGGCCGTCTGCTCGCGAAGTGCAAGGCTCAGTTTTCCACCTCGAACGGTCACTTCATGCTGCCGCTTCTTTCCACCGAATAAATGTTCCGTCACGATGGCTGTGGCTGAACTTTGATCGTCCCGCTGAAGAATAAAATCCCCATCTCCGTAGGGAACGATGCCAAGGCGCGACGCGCGGCCAATGCCTTCGGCGGTCTTTGAGGCGACGACGACGGATGCATTGGCAGTTATGAGCTTCTGATACTTCCCTGCCCCCTGGCCACCGTCCAACCGCTGCTTCCGCAGAGCCACAAGAACGACTTCCCCATTTTCCCTGCGGACCCACGACGAAGTTCTGGCGCCGCGAGTGGGGGAAGCATAATCCCCGGCATCAAGAGGCTCGATTGAGAATACGTTGGAGGAACGCAGCAGATTGGCAAGTCCGTTGTATTTCGAGACCCGGTCGGGTGTCGCCTCGGTGTCCTGCTCATCGCCGGAAAAGCCGTTCAGCGAGCCGAGAGTCCCGATGGGTGCGGAATCAAACCAGATGGAGGGCATCGTCTGCCAGTCGTAGCCGCCCGAGCCGTAGGTTGGCATCCCCAGTTCGCCCAGGAGACTGCTGAAAAAGAAGCGGCGATTGGCCTCGAGATCGTAGTCGCCTTCGCACAAAAACAGGTCATCAGGACTATGCTGATCGAAGACATCGATGAAGAGGGGCGAGAGGGAGTAATAAATCACGACGATGTCCGGATTAACTTCCCGCAACGCCTTTACAAGAACCTCCACGCCTTTTAGAAGGAGCCTTTCGCCGGCCAAACTCATGTCTTTGGGCGCAGCCTGGGAGAGAAGCGGCAGTTCGTATCCGAAGTCGAATTTGATCAGGTCCGGTTTGTAGCGTCGCATAAACCGGCGCGACATATCGCCGAGCACCTTCGCCACTTCCGGCTGGGTAAAGTCGATCAGGTAATAATGCGTTGCACCTTCGGTGGCAACATAAGGTGTGCCGTCAGTTTTGTGCAGCATGTGCGCGGGTGTTAGGCCCAGGTCGCCCGGATCTTCACAACGTAGGAAGGCCGTCCAGAAGCCCAGTCGGTAGCCGGCGGAGCGAACCCTGGCGAGACACTCATCAAAATGCGGGAATCTTTCCGGCGACGGGTCCAACTCACCGTATTTTCCCAGCCATTTTTGATCGAAAACAAACATGCCGGGCTTCATCCCAGAGGCTTGCAGCCCATCGAACATGGCGTTGAAAGTGGGTTCGTCAAAGCCCGCAACTTCTTTGCCCACGGTTACCTCTGCCCCCCAGGAATTGAACTGCGGGGTCGCGACAATCTCGTTTTTGTGGGGTGAGTTGGTTTTTATGGAAATCACGCCGGCTTTCACCAACCCCAGGTAATAATGCCGGATCGCCTCGTAGTAATTTGCGCCCATCGCCCAGTACAATTTCGCTCCCAACTGCAACCGCCCCGGCCCGCGGACATGGCCCCAGACGTCACTTTCATAACGAATAATGACGCTCTGCCTCCCGCTGTCCGCCTCGAGAAACATGTCGCCGGCCGGAAGTTCGGCAAGCCCGCAACAAAAGGCATCAGAGAGGTGCTCTTTGAGGGCGCCTTTCAGGTTGATGGAGCTTGTGTTGCGTTGGAACCCGCAAAAATAGTGGACGGGCAGCGCCCACTGCTGAAGGAGGCCGGGGGTTGAAGATCCGTGCCCCAGCCAACTAGTCAAATGCAAGCCCATCTCAGCGTGGATGATGGGGCTGATCTCCGACGATTCGCTGATTCCAGGATGGACGAGGAAATTATGCTCAAGCGCCGGCTGGGCCGCTTCACCCGTGCCCTGGGCGAAATAGTGGAGCGAGACAACATCCTCGGCAATGGAGCTTTCATAGCTCACGGGATCGAGCCACGCGCCATCGCCGTCAAATTGCCAGCCGACGGAGATACTGGATGCTCCATTCACACCCTCATAAGTGACGCCCAGGCGATTACCCTTCAGTTCCCATTTGGCAACCTTTCCGGATGTGCAACGGCGGGTTGCATGCGGCCCGACGGGCTGTACGATGATCGCGGGCTGAAGTGTGCCTTCCACCATCACCCGCCCTTGCTTGTCGATGAAACGGAATCGGTCGCTCTCGCCTGACCACTCCCAGTTGTAATTCTCTCCCTCGACCCGTATGTTCTTCCCTGATTGGTTAATTCTGGCGGGATTTGCACTGACTGCGCCGAGGCGAGCCCCGCTGAAGAACAGAGTTGCCGCTGATGCTTGCATGAATTGCCGCCGATTAAAATGGGTCATCACAGGTCAAGCTCCCTTCGTCCCTACACCATTCACTGAGGACAAGCGCTACGGCCGCACTCTAAGCCGACCCTCGGCCGCACTTAAAATCCAAAATTCTTAACGAAACCTCAGTAAACCGGATTTTGGCTAACACTCTTTATTTTCATCAACATCTTGGCAAGGCGGAAAGCGGACATTTTTTCTACATCTGTTTTCAATAACGTACGGAAGTTTGACCCCATTTTTTTACCCTTTTTTTCACCTGCAAACGGTGACCGTGGATTACATAACTGTTGTACTTTCAAGGGCATAGCTTTTTATGGAATATTCGCCTTTCCCAGGTAACTTCTTTTATTTCTTACACATCTTGGAAAGCTGGGAGTCCTTTTTCTTCCGGAATTTCGCATGTTGAGCTAAGTGCTTTTGTTTGAGCAGAATAAAGCCTTCAGGAATTTTGACTCTAAACGACGAAGTCCTTTCGTTTGCTCGACATCTTGGCAAGCCCGGCCCCCATGCCACTGTTGTTGTAGCCTCTCTCGGCGCGCGGCCCGCTGGCTGCCCTGTATTCTCGCGATCGCCTTCAGGGTCTGCGCCAGGCCGTTGCAGGGGGGTTGCGCACGTCGCTTTCCGCCGGCAGGCTCCGGCCCACAGACTAGCGCAGCATGATTATTCAACTTGTCAAGCACAAAGAGGCTACACATTGGCCTCTCCGGAGGGAAGGCCCACACAGGATCACCGCAACCCTGAAAGCCGGGAATTACCAGCGGAATGCGGATGAATCACTTCATCCGAAGCATGACAACGCCATTCCGGGGAACCGTGGCGGTGAAGCTGTCTTTGAATGTGCCCAGATCTTTTGCGGCCCAGAGGTCGCGAACCGCAGCCGATTCACCCACACCCACGTCTTTGAAATAGACCGTAATAGGCTCCGCATCTTCACCACGATTGAAGAGGCCCACAGCTTTACTGCCGTCAGCAAGGGGTTTCATCCAGATATCCAATGGACCTTCTTCGGAGATGCGCCGCCCTTGAATGCCGGCCGGATCCTGATCGACGGCGATGACTTCCGGATTGCTCAAGATGGCCAAACTTGCAGCGCTAACCTTCCTGAGATCGGCGCTGGCGATCAGAGGAGCGGCCAGCAGGCTCCACAGGCTCACCTGTGTGCGGCTCTCGTCATCGGTGATCTTCCCCAATCCCACCAGAAGCATGTCTGGGTCGTTCCAATGGCCGGGGCCGGCAAAGCGCTCCAGTCCGTTCTGCTCAAACCCCACCAGTGAGAAGCGGTCGTATTTGTAATCAAGATCGCCGGTGGTGCGCCACATGTTCGCGCCTACGGAGGGTCCCCACAGCCAAACCCGTTGCAGCCCGTACTCGCACAGGCTATAGAGGATGGGGCGTCCCGATTGTCGCAGCGCATCGCCCATCTTCTTGTAGGCGGTCTCCATTTCGCTCGGCTTGTAGACATCTGCGGCGCTGCACCAGTCGTATTTCAGGAAATCCACTCCCCACCCGGCGTAGGTCTTCGCATCCTGGTCTTCATGGCCGTAGCTGCCTTCGTAACCGGCGCATGTTTTTGGACCCGGCGACGAGTAGACGCCAAACTTCAGGCCCTTGCTATGGATATAGTCACCGAGCGCTTTCATATCGGGAAAATTACTGTTGCTATGAATCACGCCCTCCGAGTCGCGCTGCCCTTGCCAGCAGTCATCGATGTTGACGTACTCATATCCCACGGCTTTCATGCCATTCGCCACCATCATGTCAGCCTGGGCTCGCACATCCGAGTCAGTGACCTTGCACAGATATCCGTACCAGGTGTTCCAGCCTAATGGTGGTTTGATGGCGATGTCCGCTTCTTGAGCCATCGCACGCGGGGAATAAAACGAGAGCAGGATGAAGATGAACATCACACGAAAAGTCCAATGAATAAGGGGCCGGTTCATTTTAAAACTTCCTTTCGGCATGGATAACACAACCGCCATTATTGATTTTTTAAAATATAGTGACAAAGACCCCCTCATCCGGCGCTTCGCGCCACCCTCTCCCCCAAAGGGGCGAGGGCGTAAATTCAATCTAAATCTCCTCTCGCCCCTTTGGGAGAGAGGGGCGGGGGTGAGGGGGTCTTTATCACTCAATTTTGGAACGATCGTTTTCCCCAAGCACATGACAAATTAAACTCAATTGAAATGCCCCGAAGCGATCTCTTCCCTTTTCGTCCTTCAAGGCAGGGAGTCGACTTACTGCCCTCAGGCATTTCTATTCACTTCAATCCACTCCACGGGGGAACCGTTTTCATCCCGTTCGCGCAGGGCCAGGCGCAGCGTGCCGTCTTGAATTTCAACGTGGGATTCCTTCGCGTTTCCGCCAAAGAAGTGCTCGATGACGCTGGCAGATCCCGTTTGAGCATCAGCAAGATGAAGGGTCACTCCGCCTTCGCCGTAGGGGACAACGGCGAGCCTGGTGGCTTTTTCAATGCCATCGCTGGTCTTGGAAGCGATCGCCACCGATGCGCTGGCCTCAACCACCTCGCGGAACTTCACCGGACCTTCACGGCCATCCAGGCGGTGGGTGCGAAGGGCGACGGCCACCAGTTGGTCATTCTCAAATCGCGCCCACGAGGGCGTATGGGCGCCCCGCGTAACGCAGGCGTACTCGGCATCCACAGGCTCAATGGTAAAGATGTTGGAGCTTCGCACTACTTCGGAGAGCCCGTTGTACTTGGCAATGAGGCTGGATGAGGGCATCTGGTCCTGCTCATCCCCCACGAAACTATTGAGGGAACCCAGCGTGCCCACCAAGGCGGAGTCAAACCATATGGCGGGCATCGAGGCCCAGTCGTAGCCACCGGAACCATATGTGGGCTCGCCAATCTCTCCCAGCAAGCTCCCGAAAAAGAGGCGGCGGTTGGCTTCAAGATCGTATTCCCCTGCCGCCATGAAGAGGTCATCGGTGCAGTGGAGGTCAAAGTATTCATGGAAGAGCGGAGAGAGGCAGTAATACATCACCACGATATCCGGATTGGCATCCCTCATGCCTCCCACCACCACCTCAAGGCCCTTCAGCATCAAACGCTCGCCCGCCAGGCTCATATCCATGGGAGCGGCAACCGACAGCGGAGGCAGTTCGTAGCCGAAATCGAACTTCACCAGATCCGGCTGGTAGCGTTCGACAAATTTCTTGGCCTGCGCCCTCAGCACTTTTTCCACTTCCGGCTGGGTGAAATCGAGGATGTAATACTTTGAGTCGGCATCGCCGGCGACGAGCGGTTTGCCGTCGGCCAGATGGAGCATATGCGAGAGGTTCAAGCCCATATCAGCAGGATCCTGGCAGCGCATGAAGGCAGCCCAAAGGCCGAAGTGGAGCCCGTCAGCCCGAACCTGCGCGCGGAACTCCTCAAAATGCGGCAACCGCTCCGCTGAGTGCTCAAGCCTTCCGTACTTTCCTTCCCACTTGTCATCGATCACGAACATGCGCGCTTTCATGCCCGAATCCTTCAGGCCCTTGTAAAAGGAATTGAGTGCGGCCTGGTCAAGTCTTCTTCCCTCCTTCTCAATCGCCACCTCCGCCCCCCAGCAATTAAACTGCGGAGACAAAGCCACCGAATTCTTCTTCTCAGAGTTCGCTTTCTTTTGGACGATCCCGGCACCAATCAGCCCCCGGTAATAGGCCCGTATCGCTTCGTAGTAGTTCTTCCCGAAGGCCCAGTAGAGTTTCGCGCCCAATTCAAGCCGCCCCGGCCCATGCAGGTGCTGCCAGACATCACTTCGGTAGCTCACAATCATGCTGTGCTTGCCATCGCGGGTTTCCAGGAATTGGTCGCCATTGGGAAGTCCGGCAAGCCCGCAACAATAGGCCCCGGAAAGATATTGGGTTATTGACGACTTCACCACTCCCGATTTATTCCGGTGGAAGCCGCAGAAGAAATGAGCGGGCAGTCCCCATTGCTGCCCCATTCCGGGGGTGGGCGACGACCCTCGCCCCAGCCAACTGGTGAGGTTCAATCCCAGGTCCGAAGTAACTATCGGGCTTACCGCCGGAGATTCACTGATGCCGGGCATGATGAGGTAGAAGTTTTCCAGCGTGGGGCGGGCATCTTCTCCGGTTCCCTGGGCGAAGTAATGAAGAGTTACGACGTTTTCCACTTCTGAGGATTCGTAGATTATCGGGTCAAGCCACAGCGCTTCATCCTCAAACCGCCAGGTGACGATCAATTTCCCGTTCCCATTGACGCCAGCGTAATTCACGGTGAAGCTGCCATCCTTCAAGGTGTGGGTGGATGGCTTTCCTGCAGTGCATTTCCTGGCTCGTTTGTTCGTACCGGGTTGAACGATTACGGCGGGTTGGAGAATCCCGCTGGTCATCACCAAGCCGTGCTGATCCAGAAGCCGGAATTGGTCATCGGTCTGCGACCATTCCCAGGTGTAGTTTTTTCCCTTCACTTGCCCGCCTTTGGGGGTTTCCTCAACCTCGGCAGGGGTGCCTGCTGACGCTGTGCCTTGGAGATTACTCATAAGAAATGATGCCGTGGACGCTTGTATGAACTCACGCCGATTTAGCCGGGTCATGGCAATCCCACCTTTCTGAACTTGTTTCCAAACCACAAAAAATCAACGGCAAAGAAGCCTTGCGGTAGCGGCGGTCACTAGCCGCCGGTACTTGGGATTAAGAATTTCGGCGGTCGGAGACCGCCGCTACAAACCTCGACGGCCAGCCGCTATTTTCGGATTTCCAAGATCTCCACCTGGTGCTCGGCCGGAAGGTGAATCTGGATTCCCTGGCGGAATTGCTCTCCGGTGTAGGTGCCGATCGCCTGACCCGTCATGGCAGAGCGGACATGGAAAGTTCCCTCCGGAAAGACCGGCAGGTTTACGATGGCCTTATCGAGGTGCGATTCATTTTTGAACAGGGCAATCAAGCCCTCACCCTGACGGCTAAGCCGTGCGAACCCGTCCCAGGTCGCGGCTCCCGGCTGCTGCCAGTTGCCGAGGGGGAAGAACCCTTCCGGAAGTGGCACGTCCTTCCGTAGCGACTTGAACCACCGAATCTTTTTGCCATACCAATCCTGCTGCTCCGGCGACAGTTTTCGCAGGTCACCAAGGAATAGGGGGCCTGAACCCATGGCGGTTGCCAGGCGATCCTCAATTGAAGCCATCTCCGCCTGGAGATTGCCAATCAGCATGGTCTCAGCAGGAATGGCCAGTGAACGTAGATAGAGCAAGGTCCGTGCCTGGCGTGGACCCGCGGAGTGCGGTACCCCGTCATCCACATTGCTCAGCCAATCCAAATCACCCGCCGCGAGCAAGCCGTAGTCGATAATATGTTTTTGTCCCCAGAGCTCAAAGGTAAGGTCAAGCAATACGTCCGGGTGATCGCTGTAGATGTGATCGGTCACGTACTGGATGCCTTCATAGATGCGCTCAAGCGATTCAGCCCACGAACCATGGTCATGGCCCTGGGCATAGCAGCCCGGAGATTCGCCATAGGCATTAAATACCGTGGTCAGGTCGACCTTGACGTAAGCCAGATGATAGCGGCCAATCAGTCCACTGATGCGCTTTGCGGCCACCTCCCTGTAGGGAGTGGCAAGGCACATAACGGCATCCGAACCCTCCATGGTGCCCGTGAACTTGGGATTTCCATGCATGTCTTTGCAGATCCATTCGGGGTGTTCACGGGCAGCTGCCGTGTTCATGCTGATGGCAGCGAGGGGCACCCACAGACCCAGGCGCATCCCCTTTTGTTCCACCGCGGCCTGGATCTCATCCAGACCCTTAGGAAACAGTTTAGGATTGATGGCATTATCACCGTAGTCGGCCTGCCATCCATCGTCGATTGTGAACACATCAAGTCCCATTCGACCCGCGGCGGCGATCAAATCCATGGTGATGCCGCGGGTGATTCCGCGCTCGAAAGGTTCCCAGGTGTTGTAGATCCAGGGTGGCTGGTAGGACTTTCCCTTTTTCATCAAGGCCTGCGAGGTGAAAGACGGAATGACCCAGCGCGGATCAGCGAACCCTTTCCCGTCAACGAAAAAGGCGATGGAACTCCTGGCCGTCGTGAACGTTTCACCGGGCTGCAACATGCGCTCAAAGGGAAAAAGGTCAGTGTCATACATCAGCTCCACGCCATCACCCCAGCCCGCAAGTTCCGTCCGCTTGGTGTAACCCGGCGCTCCGTTCATGGCGATGTAGCCTTCACCGGTAAGCGAGTTCCGTTCCAGAACGGCGGTGTCTTCAACCCGTCCCGTAAAGAAAACCTCCCGAGGCTGGCTGGCATAGAACCCCGACGCCTGCAACACGTCCTGGGGGCCCGGCGCAATGGTCAAGCTTTCAAAACTCAAATGCGAGAGGTTTACGGGAGCGGCGCCACGGTTGGAAATTGCAATCCATTTCTGGACAACCGGATGCGCGTCGTAAACGGCGTAATATACCGTTACATCAATGGGCTTCTTCGTTGACCGCAGATGGACTATCAGAGACTGTCCGGCCGGAGTCAGCTTCTCCGTTTTGGCATCGATCAAGTCCCAAGTGGATCCGTCCGATCCACGAAGAGAGTCTCCATCTGCCCAAACCGAGAACTCGGCGCCTTTTGTTCTCCACTTCCCAGGGGGGGTCTCCATGAAGTCAGTTCCGGTCACCAGGTGCCGCCAGCTCACGGTGAGCAGACCATGCTCCGGGGCGAAGTGAATCTCCCGTTCCACGAGGGCATTGCCCACGGTCCAGCTCTTGCCCTGATCGTTTGTGCGCACAAACGCAGGAGCAGCGTCACCCATCCCAGCCGGGCCGGCCGGGGACGCGGAAACCTTGGCACCGTTCAACAACAATGATGCGGTGGATGCTTGAATGAATTCACGGCGATTCCATCTGATCATGATAATTGCCTCCAGCTAAGAAATTGGCTTTCGGTTCGCGAAATTCCACCCTTCAATACGATTTTGGGTTGATAAGTGCGAATTTCAAATATTGGCCGCAGCTATTTCCGGATTTCCACGATCTCCACTTTATGTTCCGATGGAAGGTGAATCTTGATTCCATGGCGGAACTGGTCACCCGTGCGAGGGCCAAGTGCCTGGCCGGTCATTTCGGAGCGAAGGTGGAACGTTCCATCGGGGAAGACCGGCAACTCCACCACAACATCATCGAGGTGCGCCTCGTTCTTAAACAGGACGATCATTCCTTCGCCCTGGCGGCTGAGGCGGGCGAACCCATCCCAACTCGTCACGTTGGGTTGCCTCCATTCGCCCAGGGGAAAGAATCCTTCATTGATCGGCACGGCGCGGCGGAACTCCTTAAACCAACGGATCTTTCCTGCCAGCCACGTGACCTGCTGGGAGGTCAGCTTCCGCAAATCACCCAAAAACAAGGGCGCAGAACCAATCACCGTGGCAAAGTGTTCCTCAAGGGTTGGGGTGGGAGCCCGCAGATTCCCGATCAGCATGGTCTCAACCGGAATGGCCATGGCGCGGTGGTAGAGCAGCGTTCGCACCTGGCGGGGACCCGAGGAATTGATGGAAGTGTCATCCACGTTACTCATCCAGTCGAGGTCCCCGGCATTGAGCAGTCCGTAATCGATGATGTGTTTCTGCCCCCAGAGTTCAAAGGTCAGATCCAGTAGAACCTCCGGATGCTCACGATAGATCTGGTCGGTGACGTACTGGATTCCCTCATAGATTCCGCCCAGGGATTCCGCCCAGTTTCGATGGTAATGCCCTTGTGCATAGCAGCCCGGCGCTTCACCATAGGCGTTAAAGACCGTGGTCAAGTCGATCTTTACATATCTCAGGTTGTGGCGCTTGATAAGGTCGTTAATGCGTTTCGCCGCCCAATCACGGTAGGGAGAAGCCAGGCACATGACGCGATCGTTGGGACCGGGAAAGTCTGCGCTTTTCTCGTTTCCATCCAGATCTTTGATGATCCACTCCGGATGCTCCCGAACGACTCGGCTTTCCGGGCCCATGACCACGAGCGGTTCCCAGAGGCCCAGTCGCATCCCCTTGCCCACAAGCGTGGCCTGGATGTCGTCAAATCCCTTGGGAAATTTTTTGGGATTGATTTCGTTCTCGCCGTAGTTCTCACTCCAGCCCGTGTCGAGGGTGAAGACATCCAGGCCGAGTTGAGACGCGACCGGAATCGATTCGGTCACGATGGCGTCGTTGTAGTCCTGAAAGAAGGGCTCCCAAGTGTTATAGAACCAGGGCGGCTGGTAGGATGTTCCCTTCTTCATGAGAACTTGTGATGTGTAGCTCGGCATAACCCAGCTGGGATCGGCCATGCCATGTCCCTCGGCAAAGAATGCCACGCCACTCTTGGCGCTGGTGAAACTCTCTCCCGGGTTAATGCTGCGCTCAAAGGGAAACAGGTCCGTATCGTACATCACTTCAATGCCATCGCCCCAATTGGTCATCTCGGTGCGCTTCATCCAGCCAGGGGCCTCATTCATCACGATGAAGCCCTCGCGGGTGCGCGGGTCCTTGGCCATAATCGCCGCGTCTTCTGCCCGTCCGGTGAAGAAGGTCTCGCGGGGATGAACACCGTAATACCCGAAGATAATCTGGTCACTTGGCGGGGCCGCCTGAAGGTTCAGCGCCTCAAAGACAAGGTGCGAAAGTCTGACCGGCTGGTTGCTCCGATTGGTGATCGCAATCCATTTCCGAACGACGGGGTGACCGGAATAAACCGCATAGAAGGCTGAAACCTCAAGCGATGGGTTCTTGCTTCTTAGCTTGACTTCCAACAACTTCCCATCGGGAGCGATCTCGCCCATTTCTGCCGCCACGAAATCAAAATCGGCGGGACCACGCGTGGCGCCTGCCAGGCGCTTATGATCCACCTGGAATGAAAACTCCGCACCCCACCTGGTTTCCGGCCCCCAGGGCAAGTCGACGGACAGGTGCTTCAAAAACTCCTTGCCTGTAACTTTGTGGCGCCAACTCTCAGTGTAAAGGCCCACTCTCGGGTCGAAGTAAATCTCCCGTTCAACAAGGGTGTTTCCCACCGTCCAGCTTTTCCCCTCAGTGTTTGTCCGCACAAAGGCGGTCGCAGCTTCATCCTGAGGTGGGCTGGCAGGCGAAGCGGAATCTTTGACGCTATCCAACAAAATTGATGCGGTGGATGCTTGTATGAATTCACGTCGATTCAATTTGATCATGGCAAATGCCTTTCAATCTTTAATTCGTTATAACCTGCCATCCGGCTCCAAAAGTTGCGGGAAAGGGCTCCCCGGCTGTCATCGTGGGAGCGTTCACTGGCACTGAAAACTCATGGCCTCACTTCGACCGTGCGCAGAAACTCCTTTACCCTCTGCTCACGTTTCTGGCGGACTTCTTCAAACCGCTTGGATTGTTCCTCCACATTTGGGTCGTTGGTTCTCTGGTACAAAATCAGGAGATTCAGGTTGGCGGTATAGTTGTCGGGGTTGATCTCCAGGGCTTTTTGCAGGTCGATTTTCGCACCCGTAAAGTCCTTCTGCTTAAGCTTAACGAGTCCCCGCTCGGCATAGGCGTCAGCGTAATTCGGATGGATTTTGAGCGCCATTTCCAGTTGCGCGACAGCCTCCGGGTAGTTGCCTTTCTGATTTGCAATCCTGCCAAGGTAGTAATGGGCGCCCGCAGCGGTTTCAGAATTATCCGCAACCGTTACGATAATCTTCTGGGCGCTGTCATCATCGTGGCTGGCAAAATAGGCGGAGCCGAGAGCCAGGCGACCCCGCGGGTCGTTAGGCTTTAATTGGCAATACTTCTGGAAATAAGGAATCGCTTCCCGGCCATCGGCTCGTTCCAAGGCGACCGCACCCAATGCGTAGTTGTAGTAAGCATTGTCCGGGTCGAGACTCACAGCTTTCTTCATGGCTTGATAAGCTTCTTCCGCCAGGTTCATCTGCACACAGACCATTCCCCAAAAGAAATGGATGGAGGCATTTTGGGGTTCGAGTTCGCGCGCGTGCGCCAGATACCCCAGCGCTCCGGTGTAGTCCTTCTGATCATCGGCCACATGGGCAAGGTCCAGAAGCAGCGGGACCGAATTGGGCGGGATTTGCGCCGCTTCATCCAAAGTCTTCCGCGCATCGTCAAGCCGCCCCTGCTGTTTGTACAAAAGTCCAAGGCTGGTCAATGTATTAACGGTGGTCAGGTTCCTCTTTCGCAGACCCTCAAGGAGTTTAATCGCCAGTGCTGTGTCCTTATGCTGTGCAAGGATTGGAAGAATACTCGTCACATCGGCTTCAGCCAAATCGGGACTCTGCAACATCCGCTTGGCCGCTTCTTGAGCCTTCGACTCATCACCTAAGCCCGCACCGTCGCCGCATCGCACCGACAGGGCCTGAGAACGGTCCTGTGCCGCGGCCGGCAGACTTGAGAGATGACGCAATGACGGTGCGTAGAGCCCTTTCTGCATCAGAAGCACTGCGCTCTGGTAGTTCGCTTCAACATTGCTGGGATCGGACTTGAGCAGTTGCGCGTAAACGTTAATGGCTTTATCTCGAATCAGGGCTTGCTGTGGCATCCATTCCTGGTAGAGATGGCCGAGATTCAGGTAAGGTTCCGCAAAGGAGGGGGCAAGCTGGATGGCCTTTTGAAAACTGGATTCTGACCCGGCAAAATCATGGTTCTGTGCTTTGATGACACCCTCTAGGTTGTAGAGGTTTGCATCTCGTGGAGACTTTTTCTCCGCGTCTGAAACGAGCTGTTGTGCGGATGCCGTATCTCCCTTTTGGATGAGTTCCTGAATCTCCTGAATCGAATCCGAGGATTGCGCGGGGCGTGATCTACTCGCGAGGCACAGTATCAGCACCGGGATCAATAGGAATACAGTGGTTCTGGTCTGGACGAAATCGGCCCTCCCGCATTTACAACTTTCCATTTTCACCACCCCCGTTCGGCCTGGCCAATCCCCACAATCTTTGTCGAGCTAGGAGGAGGAGGCAAGGTCTATTTGGAGGCAAAGCTGGTCTGATGATTCTGTTTCGAGAGATTCCAAGGCTTTTCTGCCCTGCACCTCGGGAGGGCCTTTCGGCCCTCCCCGATGCAGTGCCAGAGTTATATTCTGGCGGGTTGTCATGCTTGGGTTAGAACGTGAACTTGGCACCCATCTGGATGGTACGAGGAGTGTCTCCTACGCCACCGGTCCACTCGCCAAAATTCGGGCTGGAGACGTCGGTGACAAAATTATTCCCGATGACATGCCAGTTCCAAATGTTGAAGAATTCGAACCGAAGTTGCATGTGGATCTTTTCGGTTATGGGAATGGTGTCGGTTATTGCGACGTCATGGTTGTAATACCCAAACGCGCGCAAATTGGAAATAGGTGCCCCAGCACCGAGGTTGAAATTGAAGGTGCTGACGGGCTGGAACGCGTTCACATTATAGAGTGGGTTGGAGTCCGTGCTGGGGGAAGTCCAGCTACCCTTGCTTGTCACCAACGGATTGGCACCCGGCAAGACTCCCGGATAGCAACCCGCGTCAAATGCTGAGGGAACGTTGCAGTAACCGGAGTAGAACTTGATGGGCGGACCGCTCTGCAACTGCAAGATTGAGCTGACCTGCCATCCTCCGACGACCCGATTGACTGCCCCACCTTCATTCAACCATTTGCGGCCCTTGCCAAAGGGGAGGTCATAGGCAAAGGACAAGTTGAATATCTGGGGGACATCGTTATAGGAAAGTTTGTAGTTACGGTTTCGTTGGTACGGAGAAACTCCGATGTTGCCACCATCTCCAGTTTGTACGAATTCGGTGGTGGTCATCGTCTTAGACCAGGTGTAATTTGCGAGCAACCAGAGGCCGTGCGACATTCGCTCCGTGGCCGACAGTTGCAATGAGTGGTAGTTTGACCAGCCGTGGTTTTCGTTCTGCCCGTACAACCCACCGCAGTATTGCGGGAATGGCCGCAGGGCCTGCGCCACGCTGGCCGCGCAGGCTGACATTTGGCCTGCCCAACCCGTGTAAGGCTGGTTCACGCCGTCCACAGTAGCCTGATTGGTTGCGAAATCATCATTCAACTCCGGGCCCATCGAAGTCAATAGTGATGGGTTCAGCGCGTTGAGAGGATCAAGCTGCGACAACAGCCTTGAACCGTGATTGCCAACGTAGGCGGCGGACAAGTGCAAATCCGTCCCGACCTCTCGCTCAACGGTAAGGTTCCACTGGTATGCACGCGGCACCTGGTCACCATCAAATGGCCGGTAATTGGGGCCGCCCTGGCCGTTATCAAAGCTCTCATTGATAAACGGAGGCGGCGTAAAGGTTTGCGGGACGCCATTCTGGAGTAGGAATGCAGGTTGCATGCCACCCAATGTGCCGCTGAATCCGACAGTCTCGTTAAACCCATCGGTGGCGATTCCACCGTTCCATCCGGGGTAGAAATTCTGCATCATGAAGATGCCAAATCCCCCACGGATGACGGTCTTGTCATTCAATCCATAAGCCACACCGGCCCGAGGACCGAAAGCCCGGTGGTACAATGTCTCCGGGTAAGAGCTGCCGTAGCTCGCGGTGCCCCACTTACTGCCCGCAAACACCAAGGCGCCAGGAAGGTTTCCAGCACCGGGGTTCGGCCTTGTGGGATCCAAAAACGAAGTCTGATCCTTGGCTTCTTCCGAGGGTTGGTACAGATCCCAACGGATTCCGTAATTGACGCTGAGTTTGTGGGTCACTTTCCAAGTGTCGCTGGCAAAAAGGCCGAGGGATTTGGCCTGCGGCCGCCAGGCGCTAAGCGAGTAGTAGGTGACGTTCGCAGAGCTCACAGTTCCAAGCAGGAAACTGGCATAAGCGTTTCCGGTCGGGGTGGGATAGTCCAAAAGGCCTGTGGTACCGTCGTAAAAGTCAAAGGTCCCCGAACCACCCTGTGTGGTCTGAGTTGGGTAGGCAATGTTGCGGTACTCACCGCCGAACGAAAACGTGTGCTTTCCCTTCACCCAGGTGGCCATATCGTTTGCAACCCACGTGGGCCGGGTGCTGATGAGAGTTTGCGTCCCACCATAGCCGGAAAATCCGTCATTGAAGCCGATTCCCGACTCGACGTTGTGAGTATAGACCCCGGCAATTTGGGGAACCTGGGTCTTGTACTTGTCCGAGGCGTTGACTTCCTCAGTGAGCAGATCAAGGTAGCCGATGGCAAAGTGGTTCAGGAGGTTCGGCCGGAAGGTGTGGTCGTAGTTGAGCCGGGAAACCTCGCTGTAATTGGGAATACGCGTTCCGTTGGTGTCGATTTGCGGCGGAAGAGCATACTGCGTGAAAGGGAGGGTGCCGCGATAATGCCACGTTACTGACACGTGATCCTTGTCGCCGATATATTGGTCGCCCCGGACGTCCCACTGATCGGTGTGGGCGTTCAGAGAATTCGCCAAGGCATAGGGGGACTCATAATTGTTGATGATCCCGGGCCGGTTCGCCGGAGGCACAAACTTAACCCATCCCGGCGCCAGCGAAGACATCAATTGCGCATTAGTGGGAGGTATGATGTTGCCCGGGAACTGCGTCCGCGTATAGGGAACATTGGTGGGGGAAGCCGCCGCGCTGGGGTCGTAATTGAGGTTGGGCGCGGTGGTTGTGGGATCAAAGATGGGGTAAGGCCATTCAGAGAAATTCCCTTCCCGCATCAATGCCGTGGGCACTGTCAAAATGGGTTTATCTGCCGCTCCTTCTGAACGATAAGCCTCAAAATTTACAAAGAAATAGCTCTTCTTGCGTCCGGACCAGAACCCTGGCGCATGGATGGGTCCGCCGATGAAACCGCCCAAATCATTTTCGATGTCCTTCGGGCGCTCAGCGACGCCGAATTGACGCGCATTGAAATCCGTGTTGCGATTATATTCGTACCCGCCACCGTGAAATTGATCCGTTCCGGCTTTGGTGCTGGCGATACTCACCGCGGAGTAGGTTGCTCCGTACTGGGGATCGTAATTCGAGGTAAGTAAACTGACTTCGCCTACGGCCTCAGGGGAGATGGGGAAGTCGTTCCACGCCACCGTCCCGCTTTGGCTGAGGAGACCTTCCACCATGCTGACGCCATCAAGGACCGCTTCGTCCGAGTCCTCCTGGCCGCCGTTGATTTGCGCGTAATCTTCATTCTGGCCGCCTGCCAGAGCGTTGACGCCGGGCATGATCACCAGGAAGTTAAGGGCGTCGCGCTGGGCTCCAGCGACTTCCAGGGGAAGGGCGCTGATCTGTTGGGTGGCGATACCTTGCTGCACCACCGGGGTTTGGAAATTGAGCGGGGAGGCGTTGGCGGAAACCTCAACCGTTTGGTTCGCCGCTCCCAGTTTGAGTTGCACGGGGATATTGACCACGTCATTCAAGTGCAGGGTGATGCCTCGTTGAACGAAAGCTTCAAATCCCGCAGCCGTGCATTTCAATTCGTAATTCCCAATCGGAATATTGGGAAATGAAAAGTTTCCATCTTGCACGGTTGTAAATGTCTTGATTGTGCCCGAGGTGACTAATGTCAGCGTCAGGTTCGCATTTGGAACCATGGCGCCGCTCTGGTCGGTCACTGTACCAGCAATGCTGGCGTTAGAATTTTGCCCATGCAGGGGGATAGCCCAGCACAGCAAAACCACAAGCAGTAGACCGGAGAGTTTTATTGTTAATGTTTTCATTCGGGTCTCCTTAGTATGATTTTTTGCATTATGACCCAAGACCTGACGCAAGATTTCATGCCCGCATGGCGGGCAAAAGTGGAGGAGCGGAACCTTTTGGGATTAAATCGCGAAGATGTTTTTCGAAAATCGATGAAGTTGTCCGCGATGTCTACGATCCGGGCTGAAGAGGTCAGCGAGGTATCATTAAGGGAGAGATTCTGATGCTCTAAGAAGTTTAGGGCGAACCGGCGGGGGCCAATTGCTGCGGTGCGCGTTTTCGTTAGCTGGCTTGCGCGACACCAAAGAGTGCTTGCGTCAGCCAGAGGTTCTGATCGCTTAATACGGTTGCCCATACTCCCGGCCCCCATGACAACCAACTGTACAAATCGGCTCGCTTGTTGCCCAACGCCCATTGCTTCCAGGCTGCCGATATGAAAGTGCCTAAGTGCCTTACGTGCACGAGCACGGGACTTTTACCACCGGGCCGGTTCACTGTCAAGAGAATTTATTGCCGCAGCATTTATTGATGAAAAACCCAATGATTGCGGGGGTGGGTAATGAAATTTTAGCAGGAGGGGTGGACGCGGGAGCTTTGCAAATGATGAGGCGGCATTTGGGATGAGCCGCGAGCGGAACGTGCCGGATTAACGGTCAATTCAGATTCAATTCCTTCCGGGTCTTCTGGTGCGAGATCTCCCGGAACATCCGCAGATTGGAGCGAAGCACGATCAGAGGGTTGAGGTAGCAGGTGGGAGGAAAAGGACGACCGCTGAAAACATGGTCGACAACCAGACTTATGGCGGTCTGACCCTGCATGTAGGGACGTTGATAAACTGACGCCAGGATCGTCCCCCGCTCGAACCACGGCACCATTTCCGGAAACACATCCGTGGTAACGAGCTTCACCTTCTCAGCGCGCCCTGCGGCGTTAAGCGCTGTGCAGACCGGCAGACAATTGACGGTGCTGATATACATCCCATCGATTCGTCGCACTCTTTTGAGCAGCGCCGAGCACTTTTGAAACGCTTCCTCCTCGCTTTCATGATTCTCAATCACCTCAATGACTTTGCCTCCATCCGCGAACTGCTCAAAGGCCTCGGTAAAGCTGCTGACCTCCTTCGAGTGCACCGGATGCACCAGCATTCCAGTAAAAATGACGATGCGAGCTCCGGGACGAACGAATTTTGCCATGAGCTCAGCGGCGCATCTTCCGTTCAATTCAGGGTCCGAGCATACTGCCGTTGACCGAACGCTCCCCTCCACATCCCCCGCCACGCAAACAACATGGATCTTTTTTTCTTCCGCCTCCCCGATCAGCGCACTCAGGCTCGGGTCGACGCCAGGGGCCATGATTAGGGCCTTGATCTTGCTGCCCAGCATCTCCTTGAGACGCTCATGTTCACCCTGGCCATACCGCTCGAAGGGGCTGTAATTGGCCTTGATTCCCATGGATTCAAAACGGTGCGCCCCCTCCATAATTCCGTCACGGACTTGATCGAAGAACAAGCGAATCTCCTTGGGGATGCAGACCCCGATCGAAACGGGGGCTCGCCCCATGACAAGCATTCTGGCCGCTGGGTTTGGCTTGTAATTCTTCTCCGCGGCAATTCGCATGATCAGGTTGCGCGTCTGTTCGCTGATGTTCCCCCGTTGGTGTAGCGCGCGGTCCACTGTTCCCCTGGAAACATTAGCAAGCCGAGCAATATCTTTAATGCTTATCCTTTTCATAATAGTTGCCATCCTTTGGGCATGATAGCCGCCGCTCCACAAGCCGTCAAATTCTCACGTCCCCCAGTTTGATCAAGACAATGCTCCGCCCCGGGTGGATTCCAGCACACCGGCAGACGCTATGTTTTCGGGGAACGAGGGGCAAGCGTGGATCAATGAGGGGACGAGTCATACACCCAACCCGGTGCATCACGCGAGTTTTGGAACTCAGGCTTTCACCACTTCTCAAGACGCTTGAGGATTGCCGGCTGGTCCTTTTCCTCCGCGGGAATGCAAAGGTACACGCCGTCAGGCTTCATTGCCGCGATGAACGGTTCCAGCTCATCCAATTGCAAATCCACCACCACGCCTTTTCCCGCAGCCTGAATTTTCTTGATAACCGGCAACCACTGCATAATCGCAAGGTCGTCTCCGACGCCCTGCACCCATTGGATGGCTTGAATCTGGGGGATGCTGAGGATGAGGTCAAGATGGCGAAGCATGCCCTTGCCATCGACGTGGAAAATGTTGTGGGTCATGTGCCGGACTTCCCGTTCCATGGACGGGAGGTAGAATTCGCAAAAGTCTTTCGTCGAGATCATGGATGTGAAGTCGCAACTCGGGATGTGCATCTTGCCTCGCGATGGGATGGCCATCCAGGTGACCGAGAGCTGGCCATGAGCTTTCAACGTGGCGTCGTAATGGTCGAACACCCGCAGAAAATTCTCGTTCGCCAAGGCGAGCATCTCATGGACTTTTTGCGGCGCGTCCAACAGGTCGAGGCAAAGCAGTTGCGGGTCGCGCCAGTCCGCGACGCAATCGAGACTGCCATGCAAGTCGGTGTAACCCACCATGAATTTGCCCGGAGCTTTTTCCAAGCCGATGCGCGTGAGCTCTTCGATCCCGCGGAAATATTCGTTGTCCGCACTGAAACTTAACCGCCCCATGTCGTCCCAGTCGTGAATGCAGTGCCGGATCCACGAGGTAACTTCACCGTAATCCAACTCCCCGCCGTGGAATGCGGCGTAAACATTTGGGCCAAGGTTGGGCCAAAAGACAGGAAAGGTCTCACCGTGGAAGGTGCGTCCGCGTATGGACTCCAAAAACAAGTCCACCTGATACTCTGCGTCGAACCAGCGGTCCTTCAGGCTTGGCCACGACCTCCCTGCCAACGTCGATGTGCCCTCATACTCGGCATTGTGCTGGGCAAAGCGTACGGGAGGGCGGTCGAGTTTCTCGTGTTTGAACCACGCCTCGATGCGTTGCATGGCTTCTTCGAAATCCGGCTTTCCTTGTAATTCCACTTCATCCCTCCATCCGCTTTGAGTACGCCGCGGGGTTGGTTTTGCACACAGGTTTCACCCCTGACCCGTCTATTCAGTTCCGTGCTGACTTGCCGAGTTCCTCAATCAATTTCAAATTTCCATTTTCCACGCCACCAGGCGAACAGAGACGGCCCTATGAGGTGAGCCGGTTCGGAGCTTCCCTTCGCGTGGCCTTAATCCCTCATTCAAGGCTGGGCCTGAAAATCTTTCCACCGTCCGGATTTCAAAGGCATCCGGCGGGGCGAGCCCGGCGTGGCATCTGAAGGGACCTGCAACGGTGAGTGATGAATAGAATTGAGGGCGCCGGAGTGCGTTGAGATTCCCGTTCATTGCAGGGACTGCCATATTTGCGCCGTCCAGCGACTCGCTGCCCCAGCCTTCATGGGATGGTCATTGTGAGACAGGGCAGCTTCTTTCCGTGCACGAGCACGCACGGTATATCACCTTAGCTCTCCTGGCGTCAAGATGAGGAAATGTCCCTTTTGGGTTCCTTCGGTTGATGGGGCTTGGTTGGATTGCAAGCCGGGAAAAGGGGTGGTGTGGGCAACCTCCTCAATGGTAGCCCACCAGATAGCCTTTAAAGTCGATGGTTTCGGGGTTGGGATTTTGGTAGGTGATGGGTTTCGGATTAAGCCATTTCACCACCGCATCCTTCATCGAGTAGGCAAAGAAGTGGTTGCCCCGCGGATTGTAGTGGCCAATGAAATAGAGCTTCAAGTATGCCTCATACGACATGTTGTACTTTTTGAAATCCCGGAGGTGGACTTCATTCATGTCGAAGTAGTCGAATTTCTCCCGGCCCAGGTAATCGACAATCTTCTGATCGTAGCGTGTGCCCCGTTCGTGCATTTCCGCCATGGCGCGATAGGGATCAAACAGAATCACCAGCAGATGTTTGTGGTTCTGCCGGGAAAATTCCTGCGCCTTTTGCAGGATGAACTGCGTGGCTCGCAATGAATACAGGTCAAGGAGTGTCCGCGCCGGTTTAAATGAGCATCACTTCTGCCGGTTTGATGAGCAGCAGGCGGGGTGATTTTTGAGGGCTGGGCACACGAGAGCGGAAGCAGCGAATCGTAGGCGCTGTGGGGATGC
>PLSX01000238.1 GCA_003165315.1 Acidobacteriota bacterium | reverse complement strand
GTGCACGTCACATCCGATAAAATGCCTCATGGCTTCGGCTCCTCTCCCGGCTCGCCTTGGTCGTTGAGCACTTCCGAGTCTACCGGTACTGGGGCCGATGCCGTTATCTAATCAGGCGTCCCCACCCGCGCCACAACCCCAATTGCGTACCATAAAATCGCGGCGTAAAGCCGCCTCTACTAATAATTATTCCCAGCCTGAACCGCATCAGGCTTCACTTCGGGATCGAGTTGGTATGGCGTTTTGGCCTCGTGCAAATCGCTTCCCGAAATGTAGATCTTCCGGCTGGTTGCGCCCTTCACTTTCACAAACACTTGCGTTCCCGGTCCCGGGTCGGCGTTCAAAATCGTGGCGTCGCTGACTTTGTCCAGCACCACCGCGGGCGTATCGGTTTGCGGCGTGGCCGGACCGCCCGCGAACCCCTGCAACCTCAATCCATCCACATCCTCAAAATAGAGCGCGCTTTTCCAATTGCCCCATTCAGGCTTGTCCCACGTGACTTCAAGGTCCTTCACGTTCAGGTTGCGGGCATAGCGGAACTGCATGGCGTTCACAGCCTTGTCATAGAGGGACGAGGGGTCATGGGAAAGGAACAAATGCACATTTTCCAGGCTGATGTTGTAAAGCCAGCTTGTGGGATGGCCGGTAATGACGCACGATCCCTGTCCGTGAGCGATGACGTTGCGGATGATCACATCGTGAATAGAGCCGGCGGGGCGGTCACCGGGCCTGTCTGGATCAGCCACTTGGCCCAGCTTTTCGTTTCCGCGCTCAATCATGAAGTGGATGGGATCGCCATCTCCCCACCAGAACCAGTCGTAGCGGTGAGTGTTGATCACCAGGTTGGACAGCACAACGTTCGCAACATAGCCACCCTGCGCCACCATGAAGGCAACCCCACGATTGGCGCCGTCGATCACGCAATTGTCTACGGTTACATTGCGAACGCAGTTCATGTTGCCATCACAGAATTTTACTGCGGAAGATGCAGAGGTCAGGCGGCAATTGGTAACCGTGATGTTCTCGCAGGGCAGCGCCGGGCCCCAGCTATTGGTGGAGTAGAACACAATCGCGTCATCACCGGTTTCAATGGTGCAATTGGAGATGTGCAGGTCCTTGCAACCATCGGGATCGATGCCGTCAGCCCAGACGCCGTCATGCAGGCTGCTATACATATAAATGCCGTCGATGGTCATCCGCGCGCAGGCGTACGGATAAATATTCCAACTCGGCGACCTTAAAAATGAGAGGCCGGTGATCCGCACATCCTTGCAACGGAGCAGCACAATCAGGTGCGGATACCATAAATCGGATTGATCCTCCTCGTATGCTTTGGGAAAGGAGCGCGTCAGCGGCTGGCCGAGTGAAGCGGCCCTCTCCTGCGCCAAAATCGCGTTATAGGTGATGTGGCCAAAGTAGGGATTGTTGTTCCAAACCACTTTGGAACCGGGCTGAGTCGTTCTACGTTCAATCTCTCCCTGCACATCGAGGGGAACAATGGGCGCTGGAGGATGTGACGAACCTGACATGTACATCATCTTTTCTTTGCGCCACTCGTATTCGGCCTGGCCATCAATCGTTCCCCGCCCTTCGATCGTGACGTCTTCCAGATCCACGCCCATTAGAAGCGAATTCAGCCAGCCCTTGTCCTTACGCCCCGTGTAAGGCTCGGGCAGGGAATAGATGGAATGATCCTTGGAGGCATAGAGCGTAGCGCCCGCTTCCAGATGGAAGCGGATGTGGCTGCGCAGAAAGATGGTGCCGGAGGTGTAATCGCCGGGGGGAAGGTAGACCATGCCCCCACCAGCCCTGGCGCAGGCATCAACGGCGCTCTGAATGGCCTTTTGCGCGTTGTCTGCCTTGTTCCCCGTCGCGCCAAATTCCCTCACGTTGAATGTGGCAGAACTCCCTTCGGCACGCGCTAGAAAAGAAAACACCAAAATGAGCGCGGCCGAGGATGCGAAAAGAAATTTGTTTTTAAATCGCAAATGCATCTTGTTTGGCCCCCAAGTCCGCAAGCTTATCGCAGCCTGCCTGTGGATTCAATAAGAGGAACTCCGGGCGGCCATTAATGGGACCCCGTGGCGCGAATTAATGAGGAGGGTGGGTGTGCGGTGGGCGGGTGTGAAGCCCCCATCACGTGCGCCGAAGGCTCTCCAATTTGAAATACTCGAGAACGAATCCCCCCCGGCGGTTCAAAATACGACCTCGAGGGGAGAACCGCTGGAGCGGGTGGGAAGCCCAAACCGGGTAGGGTCGAACTTCGGAAACTCAAATGGCATCTGCGATTGTGAATCGACAATCGAAAATCAGCTCTCAAGCCAATCCCATTACCTCTTCGAGTTATTTCAAGCCCCCTTGCGTCCTTGCTGCTGGGTTCTTGACTTTGCACTTAACTGCGGCATACATTGGGTAATTACCTTTCTTTTGAAGATTTTCATTAAGATTTGGAGTTTGCCCGCCATGTCAGACGATCCGGGAAGGACGATCCTGGACAATATTGTTTCCTCGCGACGGCACGCGCTGGAGGAAACACGTTCGGCTCTTCCGCTTGAGCACGTGCGGGAGATGGCAGAGGCTCGGCAGGAACGCCGTGATTTTGCCGCGGCCCTTGTTCCCGACCCGAGCGCTGGGGCTCTCAAAGGATTGCAGGTCATAGCGGAACTTAAGCGCGCTTCTCCTTCGCGTGGACTTCTTCGCCAGCATTATCGTCCGGCCGAAATTGCATTGGGATATGCTGGGGGAGGCGCTTCGGCGCTTTCTGTATTAACGGAAAGTCAATATTTTCTCGGCTCCACGCAGAATCTTTCGGAAGTGCGCCGAACCGTCGAAATTCCGGTGCTGCGCAAGGATTTCATCCTGGAAAGCTACCAGGTTTTCGAATCGGTGGCCGTGGGCGCCGACGCCCTTCTGCTAATTGTAGCGATCCTGACAGACCACGACCTTCATAGCTTGCTCGGTTTGTGTAATAGTTTGCGCATTGCAGCCCTGGTGGAAGTCCACACCGAAGAAGAGTTGGATCGCGCCGTGGTGGCAGGGGCACGAATTATCGGTGTGAACAATCGTAATCTGAAGACCCTGGAAATCAACATGGACACATCGCTCGAATTGCGAGCGAAGATTCCCCGCGGCTGTGTGACCGTAAGTGAAAGCGGTATCAAAACGGAGGCGGACTTGCGACAAATCAAGGATGCAGGCTTTGATGCCGTGTTGATCGGGGAAAGTTTTATGACCCAACCTGATCCAGGCGCGGCCTTGAGCAAGTTGCTGGCTGAATTCACGGGACGACCATCGCCGCTCGAAAATCGAAACTCACTGGGGATTTCGGGCTGACCGGCAAGAGCTGGTTACCAATTTCGGTTTCGCATTTTCGATCTTCGAGTTCCGAATGTTGACACGCATTAAGATATGCGGCATCACACGGTGGGAGGACGCGCAACTCTCTGTGGAGCTTGGGGCCGCGGCGTTAGGCTTTAATTTCTACCCACGATCGCCGCGATATATCGATCCAGCAATGGCGCGCATGATGATATTGAAACTTCCTCCCCTGGTTACGGCAGTGGGAATATTTGCGGATGAAACAAACGACGAGGCGGTGGCGGGTGCAGCCATAGCGGCAAGGGTCAATGTGGTGCAATTGCACGGTCCCAGACTTCCCCGATTGGATGGAGCGTTGCGGGGTTTCCCCCGGATACGTGCCATCACTGTTAAGGAAGGGTTTAGAGCTGAGGCTCTGCGCGACCTCGAAGGTGACGCGTTCTTGCTGGACGCGTTTGACGCCAAACTTCTGGGTGGAACAGGCAAGCCTTTCAATTGGGAACTGGCCCGGGAGTCACGCCGGTTCGGAACCATCATTCTGGCGGGAGGGTTGACCCCCGAAAATGTGGGACAGGCCATTCGGAAGGTCCGGCCCTTTGCGGTGGATGTGGCCAGCGGCGTGGAAGATGCGCCCGGGATAAAAAACGTCGGCAAACTTCGCTCTTTTTTTCAAGAGGTCAAGCGGGCTGATCAAGGAATCGACGATGGGATCTGAAATCCTCACTGGGCCCAATGGTCGCGGGTGGTTTGGTGAATTCGGGGGCCGGTACGCGCCTGAAACGCTAATGGCTCCGGTGGAAGAGGTGGAAGCGGCATATCTCGTGGCGCGTAGCGACCCGGCGTTTCAAGCAGAGTTGGCGCGCTTACTCAAAGACTTTGCCGGCCGGCCCACGCCACTCTTTCACGCACAGCGGCTCACCGCTCGGCTTGGGGGAGCGCAGGTTTACTTGAAGCGCGAGGATTTGCTGCACACCGGCGCGCATAAAATCAACAACTGTTTGGGCCAAGGCTTACTGGCGCAAAGAATGGGCAAAACGCGCCTTGTGGCGGAAACAGGGGCGGGGCAGCACGGCGTGGCCACCGCCACCGTAGCGGCATTGCTAGGAATGGAATGTGTCGTCTACATGGGCGAGGAGGACATGGCTCGTCAAGCTCCCAACGTCTTCCGCATGCGTCTGCTGGGAACGAAAGTGGTTTCCGTCTCCTCCGGCACCAAGACGCTGAAGGATGCAATCAATGAGGGAATGCGCGACTGGGTGACCAACGTCCATAACACCCATTACCTCATGGGATCGGTACTGGGGCCCCACCCATACCCGATGATGGTGCGCGATTTCCATCGCATTATCGGCCAGGAAGCACGGCGGCAGGCGTTTGAAAAAGTGGGACGGCTCCCGGATCTGCTTTGCGCTTGCGTGGGCGGGGGAAGTAATTCCATTGGCCTGTTTTATGACTTCATTTCCGACGTCAGTGTAAAGATGGTGGGCGTGGAGGCAGGTGGCCGTGGCCCGAAATTGGGCGAGCACGCGGCTCGCTTCGATGGCGGCAAGCCGGGCGTTCTGCACGGCTCTTACACTTATGTTCTGCAAACGGAAGATGGGATAATTGCCAATACTCACTCGATTTCTGCCGGCCTTGATTACCCCGCCGTGGGGCCCGAGCATGCTGAACTTTACCGCCAGGGACGGGTTGAGTACACCCGCGTAAGTGATAAAGAAGCGCTGGAAGCGGCCAGTCTGCTGGCGCGAGTGGAAGGAATTATCCCGGCGCTGGAATCGTCGCACGCCCTCGCCGAGGTCCTTAAGCGCGCGCCCTTGATGCCGAAGGAGAGTTTTATTATCGTCAACCTTTCAGGTCGCGGCGATAAGGATTTGGGAATTTTTCAATCCGCAGGAATTTTTTGATGTCAACACAACCTACAACTCGCATTGCCGCTCGGTTCCGTGATCTGAAAGCGAAAAACACCAAGGGTCTCGTTGTCTACCTGACCGCAGGCGACCCAAACCTCGACGCCACCGGAGAACTGCTCCAGTCAATCGACCGTGCAGGCGCCGATGTCATCGAATTGGGCGTTCCATTTTCCGATCCCCTGGCAGACGGCCCTGTCATCCAGCGTGCTTCTGAGCGGGCGTTGCGGGCCGGCACGACGCTGCGCAACATTCTGGATCGATTCCCCGCCTGGCGCAAAAGAGTGCAAACACCTGTCATTTTATTCAGTTATTTCAATCCTATCTTGCAATACGGCCTGGAAAATTTTGCCGCCCGCGCCGCGGAAGTAGGCGTGGACGGCGCCTTGGTGGTTGACCTGACTGCGGATGAGGCAGAGGAATACGTCCGAATCATGCGGGCGCATGGCCTTGACACCGTGTTCCTGGCATCGCCGACTTCCACTGGCGTGCGCCTGGAGCGTGCGGCACAGATTTCCACGGGTTTCTTCTACCTCGTCTCACGCACAGGTGTCACCGGAGAGCGAACCGAGATGGCTTCCAGCGGCAAAATTCTCGCGGGACGGGCGCGCAGGATAACATCCCTGCCGTTGGCCGTTGGATTTGGAATCTCCACCGCTGCTCAAGTGCGTGAAGTTCAGTCCTACGCGGATGCCGCTGTTGTGGGAAGCGCCGTCGTTCATGCTATCGAAGAGCGGTTTGCCCACGAAGGCCCGGCTGCAATTGAAGAACTAGTGCGGGGCCTTAAAACAGGTACGGAGGATCAACCCGCATGAGCGATGTAGCTGAATGGCGCGAGCGCATCGACGAGATTGATAGGCAACTGGTGAAGTTGCTCAACGAGCGGTCGCAATGCGCGGTGGAGATTGGGCACTTGAAAAAAACCATGGATCTTCCCGCTTGGCAGCCGCAGCGCGAGGCTGAGATTTTGCGCAATGTAGTGAAGGCAAACGAGGGACCTTTGGATGATGCCGCCATTCGCCGCCTGTTTGAACGCATTATTGATGAGGCGCGCTCACTTGAACGGCATTCGATGGAGGGCGGCAGTTCCTTCGGAAGGGAGTGAAGCCTTATGGTTGTTGTGATGCAGGAAGGCGCGACGGAAGAGGAAGTCCAATACGTCATCAACCGGTTGATGGGAATGGGTTTTGATATACATCGCTCCACGGGAGCGCGCCATACAGTGCTGGGCGCGGTGGGAGCGAAGGTGGACTTTGATACCCGCGATATTGAGTTGTTGGGAGGGGTGGAAGAGGTCTTAAGAATTACTGCCCCGTATAAGCTTGCCAGCCGTCATTTCCGGCCGGAGGGTACCATTGTTACCTTGGGCCGGGGCATTGCCATCGGGGGCGAAGAATTGGTGGTAATGGCCGGCCCTTGCAGCGTTGAGAGCGCTGAGCAGATAGACACCATCGCTGCATCCGTGGCAGCGAGCGGCGCGCGGATCCTGCGCGGCGGTGCATTCAAGCCCCGCACATCGCCTTACAGTTTTCAGGGGATTGGCCAGCAGGGGCTGCAACTTCTCCGCCAGGCTGGGGACAAGCACAATCTTTCGGTGGTTTCCGAAGTCATGGACCATACCCAAATCCCGCAGATGATCGATTATGTGGATATGCTCCAGGTTGGAGCCCGCAACATGCAGAACTACAATCTGCTGAAAGAACTCGGCAAAGTGGCAAAGCCCGTTTTGCTGAAGCGTGGAATCTCCGCCACCATTGAGGAACTCCTCCTCTCAGCCGAGTACATCATGGCTGGCGGAAATTACAACGTGGTGCTGTGCGAGCGCGGAATCAGAACATTCGATAGTTATTTGCGAAATACCCTCGATATCGCCGCCATTCCGGTTATCAAAAAGCTCTCGCACCTGCCCATTGTGGTGGACCCCTCACATGGTACGGGCCTGCGCGACAAGGTTGCTCCCATGGCCCGCGCTGCGGTGGCTGCGGGAGCGGATGGCCTGCTGATTGAGGTTCATAACGATCCTGAAAAGGCCTTGAGCGATGGCGCTCAATCCCTCTTTCCCGAACAGTTTGAGAAATTGATGAAAGAATTGCGAGTGATTGCACCGGCCGTAAGCAGGAGATTGTAACAGAGGAAGCCCTCAGCAATCAGCCAGACCTTTGGCTGACTGCTGATCGCTGAAAGCGAAACTCCCGCGGGTTCATTCCTTGGAAACTATAAAAATAGAAATTCATTTTCGGCGGGTAGCGATTGTTGGCCTGGGCCTACTGGGGGGATCCTTAGGGTTGGCCTTGAAGAAAGCGGGCTTCACAGGCCGAATTGTGGGTTATGCCCGGCGCGACGAAACGCGTAAGCAGGCCATTGGCGCGGGGGCGGTTGACGAGGGGTTTGCCGACGTGGCCGAGGCCGTGTCCGGGGCAGATCTGGTGGTTCTGGCGACGCCAGTGGCGGTGATACTCGACCATCTTCCAAACCTGCAACCGCACCTGGTGGCGCACGCCCTCATCACCGATGTGGGCAGCACGAAGCGACGGATCTGCACCCTGGCGGCTCAATTTTATGGCCGGGGGCCGCTGTTTCTGGGCGGGCACCCGATGGCGGGGAAGGAACGTTCCGGGCTTGAAAATGCCGACGCGCGACTTTTTGAAAATGCCCGTTACGTGCTGACCCCTACCAAGCCGGAGGACCTCAATGACCACCGCGTACAAGCGTTTCGGGCGCTCGTAACGGCTATCGGGGCTCGCCCGTTCATTAGTGATCCGGCCAGCCATGACATGGCAGTTGCCTATCTTTCCCATCTCCCCCAATTGCTCTCTTCCGGCTTGGCCAGCTTGATCGATGAGAAGCACGCTGCCAAGGACCTGATGCTGGAAGTCGCAGCCTCGGGATTTCGTGATGTAACCCGTCTGGCTGACAGCCCGTACTCCGTGTGGCGCGATATTTGCTTGACGAACACCGAGAATATCCAAATGGCGCTCGACGCGCTCATCCAGAAGCTGGAATCCATCAAAATGCACCTGGGTGATCGCGAATTGGAACGCGAGTTTCTTGCGGCCCACCACCTTCGCGACAAGCTGCGCGAGGTGAGCTGACTGGGCACGTTAGGATAAGCTCATGCTGAAAAGTGTCCTGGAGATTCTGTCTACAACTCCGCAAAGACTCAAACTGGAAATTTCCTCTCTTTCACGGCGCGAAATGCTAAAGCGCCCCGCCGCCAACAAGTGGTCCGTCCAGGAAGTTCTGGCGCATTTGGCGGATGTGGAGGAATTGGGCATGCGGGCGAGGGTGGCCGTCATGATTGAGCTGGACAACCCCACGCTGCCGCCCTTTAACCAGGAAGCGCGCGCAATTGAACATAAATACAACACGATCGCTCCCAAACGGAGTCTCGCAAGCCTCGCAGTGCAACGTCGGGCCAATGTAAAGTGGCTGCGAAAACTCCATCCCGCACAATTGAAACGAAGGGGGGTCCATCAGACTGTCGGGACACTCTGCGTGGAAGAGTTAATTACGGAGTGGGCCTTCCACGATTTGGGGCATTTGAAACAAATTCTCGAAATCAAGCGCTATGCCCTTTACCCACGAATTGGAAACATGCGGGCCTTTTACAAGTTAAGGTAAGCGCTGCAAATCCAATTCGGAAAGAGGCACACATGGAAATCAATAACATCGTTATTGTCAGCCTCATTTCACCCAAAGAAAAAATGTGGGGACAGATTCTGCTGTTGGAGCCCCAAGGCGTTACCGTAAGAGGAGTTGACCTTAGTTCTTTTGACGACTTTATTCGCCAGGTCATCCAGCAGGAAGAAACTGCTGTCGGCTTGAACACTGTTTTCTTTCCCATGCATCGGGTGGAACGGATCATTGTGGACGAGCCCAGCGGTTCAATTCCTTCGCTTTCCCAACGATTCCAGGCAAAAGTCGGGCTAACCGTTCAGGAGTATCTGGGGATCGACACCCAGCAATTTTGATTTGAAGGCGTACCATGGATTGCGCGGAGATTCTCCATTTACTGGCATCCCGACCTAACCCTCACTCCGTGGCAGGAATGGCACGCTACGGGATCGTGGCAAAGAAAGTTTATGGCGGATGGCCGACTCCAGCACTGAAGAAGCTGGCCCGCGAAATAGGCCGCCACCACACACTGGC
Organism: Acidobacteriota bacterium; assembly: GCA_003165315.1. Classification (GTDB taxonomy): domain Bacteria; phylum Acidobacteriota; class Terriglobia; order UBA7540; family UBA7540; genus Bog-366. Next base: position 11,224 of record PLSX01000238.1, on the reverse strand, counting down.
TCAAGAACTATGGGCTTCCGAAATTTACGAGGCACGGATTCTGGCCACGCTGATCGATGATGCCGCCAAGGTCACCAAGCGCCAAATGAATCAGTGGGTGAAGGACTTTGACAGTTGGGCCATTTGTGATGGCGCCTGCATCAACCTCTTTCGCTACACACCATTTGCCCACCAGAAGTGTGTGGACTGGAGCGGGCGTCCGCAAGAATTCGTCAAGATGGCTGCGTTTGCACTCATGGCAGGACTGGCTGTGGCAGACAGGGCTGCAGACGATGAGGCATTTCTCCGCTTCCTCCCCCTGATCAAGAGTGCGGCGATGGACGAGAGGAACATGGTTAAGAAAGGCGTGAACTGGGCGCTACGACAGATTGGAAAGCGCAGTGTACCTCTGAATCGTGCCGCCCTGGACGCGGCTTATCAAATTCATCGCGTCGATTCGCGGGCCGCCCGTTGGATCGCCTCCGACGCCCGGCGCGAACTGGAAAGCTCGGCGGTACAAGAGCGGCTAAGAATGCGGATAACGATCAAGTCATTGAAGAAAGGTCAAAACCTAAAGGCAAAGGTGGAGCGGAAAAATAAATTACGATAAGCCCCCGTGGCGCCGATAAAGGCTAAAATGGGCATCAGTAGGGACATTGACAGTCTTGACCCTGAGCCGCTAAATTAACCAAACAGTGATGACAACCCGAATCTTAACGCCTTCGAATCAGATCACCCTTCTACGCCTGGTTTTTGTGCCGGTATTTGCAATCTTGATTATGGAGCAGCACTATCGTGCCGCGCTCGCGGTGCTGACGGCAGCAGCCCTCTCCGATGTTTTGGACGGCACTGTTGCACGACTGATGAAGCAGGAAAGCGCGCTGGGAGTGGCACTTGATCCGATTGCCGATAAGATCCTGATGACCACCGGGTACCTGACCATGGCTTTTCGTGGGGCGCTGCCGTGGTGGCTGACGATTGTAGTCCTAAGCCGCGACGTGGCAATCCTAGCCACTGCGCTCCTGATCTGCCTGGTGGCTGGCTACCGTCCCTTTCACCCCTCCCTTCTGGGAAAGGCGTCCACCGCCGCCCAGGTGTTTACACTGTTCATCGCGGTTTGCCGGAAGGCTGGCGTCCCCTTTATCACGTTGGATGTTCTTACCATCCTTATTTATTTAACTGCTGCTTTGACATTGGCCTCGGCCGTCCATTATGTGTTTGTGTTGCGCCAACGCTTCGGCCGCCGTGAGGTTGAAGTGCCCTCTGAGCCGCAACCTTGAAATGCCGGTGAATGATTGAAGTTGATAGTCGAAAGCCACCACTCGTATCCCCAAACCTGGCGTGCCATCTTCGCACTTATGAAATATGTCCGATCAGTTTTCGCCTGCCGCAGGGAAATCCTGCGTATAAATCTCCCTCATTTGAACCCAGGTGGAGCCTGAGGGTGCTCCGGGCACTGGCTCTTGAAAGGTACACATGAGCTCGTCCCATTCTCGTGCTCGTGGATCTTCCATGTACTTCGGCATGTCACGCTCCATATCAAAGCTGTCCACGGTTTCCATGAACATGAAGAGCGTCCGCCCGAATCGATAGATGAAGATGCGCTGCACACCACACTTCTGTGTTCCCGCCACCACCTCAGGCCACACGTTCGCGTGGTATTCCTCGTAGAGCCGAATTACTTCCGGATCGTCCTTCAGGTTCACTGTCTGGGCAAAGCGCTTCATGTCTCCTCCCCCGCAACCATCGCCTTTTCAAATTCATCGACCAGCCGGGATTTTCGGGCCATACCCCAGCTCCGCGCCACCGCTCAAAATCAGCTCCACGCCCGTAATGAAGCTGGCTTGTTCGCTTGCCAGAAAGAAACAAGTGTGGCCTGCCTCCTCAATGGTTCCGCTTCGCCCCAAGTGCTGCGTTCTTTCCAGCCATTCGTGCAAGCCCTTGGGGTCGGGAGAGGCATCAACACTGCTAACCCGCATATGGGTATAAATGTTCCCGGGAAGAATGGCGTTCACACGTACTCCGTGCTTCGCTTCGTCAATGGCAAGAGCCTTGGTAAAGGCGCTGACAGCTCCCTTCGTGGCGCAGTAAGTGGTGGCTCCTTCCTGCCCAAGCTGCGATACCAGGCTGCTGATGTTAACGATGCTTCCGCGCGTCTCGCGTAGATGCGGCAGGGCTAACTTACACCCAACAAAGACGGCGATTAGATTCAATTGCAGAAGGTCAAGAAAATCCTGCACGGAGAAGTCATCGATGGGAAGGGTGGGTGGATGCCAGCCCGCATTATTGACCAACGTATCCAACCGCCCAAAGCGCTTTACCGTGTTATCAATGACACGCCGGATGTCCTCCTCCTTGCGCATGTCGGCGAGTTCAAAATGGCACTCGCCGGGTCCTTTGGCATTCAACTCCTGCGCCAACGCCACGCCACTTTTTTCATCGTAGTCACTGAACACCACGCACTGGCCCGCCCCGAAAAATGTGCGCGTGCATCCTTCCCCGATTCCCTTTGCTCCGCCGGTGATGATCGCCACCTTGCTAGTGTGCGCCATTGAGGTCGTCTCCTTTTGGGCTTCCAGCTCAGCTCGCCAATTCCACCGCACTGTTTCGCGCGAGAACCTGGCTATCCCCACGAGGCAGAATTAAAGCCGCAATTATTGGCACTAAAATTCCAATAAGAAATTTGTTTTTGGGCCCAAGGCGGTTGTCAGTATACATCCGTTTGTCTACTATTGAGCTCTCATGCATTAATAATTCAGGGTGTTACTTGGTAGGGTTCGGGGTTCCCGAGGCGCCATCACCCGTGGGAGGGCTTGCTTTTTCCTTTTACCCTTGAGCCGCCCCTTTATATGCGCCACTATAGCCCCGGGCGAAATAGGTTTACTTTTTGACCTCTGCGCTTGGCGTCTTGAGTTCATTCCCACCTATGCCGGTAAGTGGGTCCTTCGAGGATCCCCTCTGGGAGTGTTCGTTTATGTGGTCGGCGATTTCCTGCGGCCGATCGATATTAAAAATGGTCTCCCGGCTCGCCTCGCCAGCGGTTTCAATGGAAACATCACCCACGCCGAAAAGTCTTTGGACGATGCGCTGGCGTACAGTTACATCCTGTACCCGTGACATCAGGATGGTGCGTGTGGTCCGGATCATAAGCCCCGATTCGTACCGCAGCCTGTCATCGAGAATCGTCATCTTGGTCAGACGGTTGCACAGATGGCGCTTTAACGGCCACAGCAGTAGGAGAACCGGCAAAAAGGGAATCCACGGTTGTAGGGCTGATGGAATCCGGGCCGGTAAATGAATGCGTTCAAGCGTCACCACCGAAGCAACTACAATCACCGCAATTAACGCGTACCCAAGGTAAAGATATTTCATCGTTGGACGAATTATCATCTCCGACATGCGCACCTCCTCAAACCCGTGCGCCTATTGTACTCCCACGCAGCAAGCCCCGGGTTACTTCCAAGGGGCAATTCCCTTCCTGGGGTTGTGTCACGGCCGGGGAACCTGTAGGATTCTCCTTTCTCTGACCCTTCCGTGAGGGAATTTCATTAGGATTAAGTGAAGACAGGGGATCGTTACGGCAATGAAGCTTGGGCGGTTCGCAAACCGCCTTTTCATTACGACCGGATTGGGAGGTTGCGATGGTGGCATCTGGTGACAAGCTTGCTTATGGGCCCCTTACAGCATTGACCGAAGAAGAGGGCTTGTTTCAGGCAATGGCTCGTGAATTCGCCACGAATGAAATCCTCCCCCACGTGCAGACCATGGACCAGGAGAGTGCCTTTGACCATGTCTTGCTGCAGAAGATTTTCGCGCAGGGCTTCATGGGAATTGAAGCACCGGAGGGCTACGGGGGCAGCGGCGGCTCATTCTTTCTGGCGATTCTGGCCATCGAGGAATTCTCCCGCGTCGACGCCTCGGCCGGCGTGGTAATTGATGTGCAGAATACGCTGGTGAATAACGCCCTACAAAAATGGGGTACGGACGAACAAAAGCAGAGATTCCTCACCCGTTTGGTTAGCGACACCCTGGGCGCATACGCCCTTTCAGAGGCAAACTCCGGCAGCGACGCATTTGCACTTATGACCCGAGTTCGCGAAGACAGCCACCATTTTGTTTTGAATGGCCGCAAACTCTGGATTACCAACGCCAGGGAAGCGGGCCTGTTCATCGTCTTTGCCAACCTAAATCCTGGCGCTGGATATCGAGGCATAACTGCGTTTCTGGTAGAAAGCGGCACGCCCGGCTTCACCGTGGGCAAGAAAGAAGACAAACTTGGCATTCGCGCCTCCTCCACATGCGAGCTTATCCTGGAAGACTGCCGGGTCCCCCGGGAGAATGTGTTGGGCGACGTCGGCAAAGGTTACAAGGTGGCAATTGAAACACTAAACGAAGGCCGCATCGGCATCTCCGCGCAGATGGTGGGCGTGGCGCGCGGAGCGTTAGAGGGTGCCATTCATTATGCGCAGGAACGCAAACAATTTGGCAAACCCATCGCCGAGTTCCAGGCAATTCAGTTCCAATTGGCTCGGCTGGCCACCGAGGTGGAGGCAGCACGCCTGATGGCCTACAACGCCGCGCGCTTAAAAGACGCGGGTCTGCCTTTCTTAAAGGAAGCTGCCATGGCAAAGTACTTCACCTCGCAGGTGGCCGAACGGGTTGCCTCAGAATGCGTGGAAGTTTACGGCGGCTACGGCTTTACGCGTGACTACCCCGCGGAGAAATTCCTGCGTGACGCAAAGATCGGGAAGATCTACGAGGGCACTTCGTTTATGCAGCTCCAGACGATTGCTAAGATTATTCTGGGGGCCTAAGGGGGCTGCCGCCGATGGCCGAATTCTATCTTGGCGCGCTCACGGGAGCACCGGGCTGGCGACAATCACTTCCTCCTCAGAGTCACTCTTGCAAACGGCTTCAACGCCCCTTTGTCTTCGGAATCCATTCGCCACTCCCAGTCTGCTGCATCCCGGTGATAGATGAACCGGGTGTGAAAAGTGCTGTCCTTATCCTTGAAGATGAAGTGAATCTCGTCGCCGGTGCATTTGGCGTGGGCGATGGTGGCGTCAGCCATGCCGCCATAAGTATCAAGCCAGATGCAAACATACTCGCTGGTGGCTTGGGTCCATCCGATAAAGACCATGGCTTCGTAGGCAGGCTGACCCTGGCTGTTCTTCTCGCGAGAAACTTCATGGAGTCGAACGTATTGATGACCCAGCACCCACTCCGCGGCAACATCATGCGTGGTGGCCTTGTTCGCAATCGTCCCCTGCAGAACCCAATCACCGGTCATCTTATCGAGCAGTTGAGCGTGGAATGTAGGCTGTTGGCTCAAGGCGAATCCGGCGCCCAGAATGACACACGAAACCACGCCTAGGATTGTTCGCATCGGGTTGCCCTCCGGTTTTTGGTTGAATTTGTGGCCAACAAGTCTATTGAATGTGATTCCCGCACCCATCCAGCATGCTGGAACTGAGCACGATTATACACGTTTCGAAACTTTCGCAGCCACCTCGTCTCCAAGCGTATACTCGTTGCGATATTGACAAAGGGAACTGGCTTCGCCCAAATTAATTCGGGCTGATGGAGAGTTGGGCTTCAATTCCACACCAATGCCGAGTGACCTATGGATCAGGAGGATTACGTGAGCGCCCGCAAATTCGGAATCATGTTGAAAATCGTTCTCGCTAGCTTGTTGGCTGCAGGATTGGCGGGGATGGCTGCACAAACGGTCGAGGCCGATGCCCCAAAGGATGGAACGACGCCGGCCTACAGAAACACGTCATTGCCCATTGAGCAGCGGGTGAGGGATCTGATCTCGCGCATGACGCTGGATGAGAAGGTTCGGCAGATGCAACATACGGCGCCGGCCATTCCGCGGCTGGGAGTTCCCTCCTACGATTGGTGGAGCGAGGCGCTGCACGGTGTTGGCCGCGCGGGGTATGCCACGGTTTTTCCCCAAGCCATTGGAATGGCAGCCACCTGGGATGCCAATCTTGTCCACAGCGAAGGCCGCGTGATCTCCGTGGAGGGCCGGGCCACCTACTACCAGGCNNATGCCACCGTCTTTCCCCAGGCCATTGGCATGGCTGCCACCTGGGACCCGGGCGTTGTCCACGAGATGGGAGATACCGTTTCCATGGAGGCCCGCGCGAAGTATAACCAGGCCCAGCGCGAGGGCAATCACCGCATCTTTTATGGGCTGACGTTCTGGTCGCCCAACATCAACATCTTCCGCGATCCTCGCTGGGGACGCGGCCAGGAGACCTATGGCGAAGATCCCTTCCTGACGGGAAAAATGGGAACCGCTTTTGTAAAGGGAGTGCAGGGTGACGATCCGCATTATTTCGAAGCAATTGCCACGCCTAAACACTACGCCGTGCACAGTGGGCCGGAGATGATGCGGCACGGGTTTGACGTCAAGCCTTCAGCCCACGATCTAGAGGACAGTTATCTTCCCGCGTTTCGCGAAACCGTGGTGGAAGGGCGCGCATACTCTATTATGGCTGCCTACAACGCCGTTGATGGTGAGCCCGCTTCCGCCAACACCTACCTGCTTTCAAAAACTCTACGCGATGACTGGAAGTTCAAAGGTTACATTGTCTCCGATTGCGGAGCAGTGGAAGACATCGTGGCCGGCCATAAGTTCGCCCCGGATATCGAGCACGCTTCCGTAGATGCCGTCCGGGCCGGCACAGATAACACCTGCGGCGACGAGTACGTTACGCTCGTGCAGGCAGTCAAAGACGGACTGATCAAGGAGGGCGAGCTTGACGTGTCCCTTGAGCGTCTTTTCATCGCGCGGTTCCGCCTGGGCCTGTTCGATGCGCCGGGCACGGGGCCTTACGGCAACATTCCCGCTTCCCAAATTGATTCACCGGAACATCGCCGACTGGCGCTTCAGGCGGGTCGCGAGTCCATTGTCCTGCTGAAGAATCAAGTGGGCACCCTGCCCTTCAGTCCCTCGGTGAAAACTATTGCCGTCATCGGGCCCAACGCGGAGTCACTTGTCTCGCTGGAAGGAAATTACAACGGTACGCCGCCGCGCCCGGTCTTGCCTCTTGACGGTATTCGCAAGCAATTCGCGGGCAAAGCCGACGTGCTCTACTCGCAGGGTTCACCCTTTGTGACGGAGCTGCCGCTGCCCGTGCCGCGCACAGCTTTTCAGACCTCCGGCAGCAAGCCCGAGGAAGGTCTGAAGGCGGAGTATTTTGCCAAGGCAGACTTCTCAGGCAAGCCGGCGCTGGTGCGCGTCGATCCGGAGATTCAATTTGACTGGAGCGCCGCTGCACCTGCGCCCAATGTTCCCCGGCAAGCCTTTGCGGTTCGCTGGACCGGCAATTTTGTGCCACCCGGTGCAGGCGATTACTCATTTGCGTTCCAGCAGCCATTTTGCTGGCCCTGCACGAGCGAACAATCTCTGAAGGTCTACCTGGACGGCAAGCTGGTATCCGATGGAGCGCAGCACAATCGCGACAAGGAATTCCCCCGCTTTACCGCCCACTTTGATGACATAACTCTCCACAGCTTCAAGGCGGAATATGTTCACACCGGGCCGATCTACGCTGCCGGATTGACGCTGGCATGGCAACCTCCGGTTGAGGTTCTGCGCCAGGAAGCCGTGAAAGTAGCAGGGCGCGCCGATGTGGTGGTGGCCTTCATTGGGTTGTCTCCGGATCTGGAAGGCGAGGAAAATGGCGGCTTGCACGTGCGAGGTTTCAGCGGCGGCGACCGCACGGACATTGGCTTGCCGCGCGCTCAGAAGGATTTGCTGAAAGCCTTGGGAGCAACAGGCAAACCTATCGTGGTGGTTTTGATGAATGGCAGCGCCGTGGCCGCGAATTGGGCGGCGAAAAATGCCAATGCGATTTTGGACGCATGGTACCCAGGTGAAGAGGGCGGCACCGCCATAGCAGAAACGTTGGCCGGGCTCAACAATCCCGGGGGAAGATTGCCCGTCACTTTCTACGCCTCGATCGATCAGATTCCCCCGTTTGACGATTATTCCATGGCGGGCCGCACCTACCGGTATTTCGACGGCCAACCCCTTTATGGATTCGGCTTTGGATTGAGCTACACGACGTTTGATTACAGGGGCCTCAAGCTCTCATCGAGTCAACTCAAAGCGGGTGACGCGTTGAAACTCGAGGTGGATATTCGGAATACGGGGAAAGTGGCCGGCGACGAGGTGGCGGAACTTTACCTCTCAAAGAATGCCAACGCCCCTGCGCACCTGATTCGAACCCTGAGGGGATTTGAGCGCATTCACCTGGCCGCGGGCCAGTCCCAACACGTCACCTTCAACCTGTCGCCCCGCGATTTAAGCCTGGTGACCGAGCAGGGTGATCACGCGGTCCTGCCAGGGAGCTATAAAATCTTTGTGGGAAGCAATCAACCTGGTGATGGAGTGCGGGGCGCTGAGGCAGATTTGGAAATAACCGGCGAAGCAAAACTGCCGAGGTAAGCGCCGAACGCCCTTGACCTCGAAGCAGAGATAAAGCTCGGCGCGTGTAAATATGCGCCGAGCTTTTTTGTTTATCCCCACCACGTTTCGCCGGGCATCAGGCGCTGGCGAATAAAATCTTCATTGAGTTCCAGCCCCAGGCCCGGTTTGTCCAAAATTCTATACTTTCCGCCCCGGATTACGCCGCCTTCATAGATGACGAACTTCTCCCAGTCCAGCGGGGGCAGCCGGCCGGGAGAGAATTCCTGCGCGCGGAAATCACGGATGGATGCGGCGCAATGAGCGGACGCGATGGCGCCAACCGGAGTGGAGGCAATGTGGCCGCACATCGGCATTTCATAAAGCTCCGCCAGGTCGGCAATCTTCTTCGCTTGCAGCAGGCCGCCTGCCTTTGGGATGTCGGGCTGCACAATGTGGCAGCCATTATTCACGATGAAGGGCATGAAGCCGCGGTTCAGGTAGAGGTTCTCCCCCGTCAGGATCGGAACCGGGGATTCCGCCGTGAGCTTGGTCCATGACTCGGAATAAAAAGGCGGCATGGGATCTTCCAACCACATGGGATTGACCGGCGCCACGGTACGCGCGAGTTGCAGGGCGTCCATCCAGTCAAACTCCCAGTGGCAATGCACGGCAATGCCGAACTCATCTCCCACGGCCTCGCGCAGCATTTCAAAACCCTTGCCGATGCGGGAAAGGTCCTTTCCCGTCAGATGCCCGGTAACAAAATCGTGGCCGGGCTCAAGAGCCTGGGGGTCATACCTTCGAGGATAGTCATCCGCATCCACCTTGATCGCCCTGATGCCGAAAGGATGGCTCTTCAGCATGTCGGCATATTCCCGGATCGAAGCGGGATCCAGTCTGTCCTTGGGATCGCTGGTCCAATAGGCTTGCACTCCATCGCGATACTGGCCGCCCAGAAGTTTGACCACCGGAACGCCAAGGAGCTTTCCTGCCAAATCCCAGAGACCGATTTCCACTCCGCTAATCGCTGTTACCGTCACACCCGCCTGCGAACCTGCTCCGCCTTCGCGGGCCAGCATTTTGGTGCAGAGCGGCTCGATATCCAGGGGATCCTGCCCGATCACGAGATCGCGGAGGTAGCCAAGAATGACTTCCTTAACCCCCCGGCCCCAATAAGCCTCACCGATTCCGGTAATGCCGGCGTCCGTTTCAATCTTCACCAGGGTCGTTTGCGTATGCGCCTGGACGAACATCGTTTTTACATCTGTAATTTTGACTTTCTTCTGCAGGGGCGCAGCCATTGCCGAATAGCCGGAGAGAACCGCCGAGGCTGGAACCATGGCGGCCATCCCTTTCAAAAAATTCCTTCTTGCCGTTTGTTGCATTATGATTTCATCCTTTTTTTGGGATAACTATTCGCATTATGTGGCCGCGTGTTGGCACATGGCGTTATCAGCCAATTCCGGATGCTCGGGGGAACAGATTCGGGCGCGCGGGATGACTTGCAACCAGGTGCGGGGTCCACACTTTGTATGATGCCAATCCCCGGATTATTGGCCAGCGTTTCTCTTTGGAAATTCCGGCCAGCCCGGGCAAGACCGGAAGCATAGCACGCTGCGAAAGGCGCTGGCAATTCACGCCGCGTGAACCACGTGCGCGCTCCTTGCAAGAGATCGCGAACTCATTTACCATCGGGCGGTTCGGAAATGCCATATCCAGCAACATCGGAAAGACGCCAAGGGGGCATCATCTCCATGAAACCTACGGAAGAGATTGGTTCGACTTCCAGCAAGCAGAGCGGGTTTGACCCCGGCCGGAGGCGCTTTGCCAAACTTGCCCTAACGGGCGGGCTGGCCGGAGCCGCGATGCTTGCCGATCCCGCTCCCGGCGTCCCCAAGATGGCTGCGGTGGCCCCGGGGATAAAACTCTCGGTTCAGGTGGGTTCCGACCCCACTCCCGAAGACCTGCAATTCGTGCGCGAACTGGGCGGCGAATACGTGAACATCTGGACCGACGCCAAGACGGCAAACTTCGAAAACTATCAGAGGTTGATCTACAACGTCGAAAGCGCCGGGCTTAAGGTTTGGAACATTGGCAACCTCAGCGTGCACAACATGGAAGAAGTCACGCTGAATCTTCCCGGCCGCGACCAGAAAGTTGAGGAATACAAAGCCTACCTGCGCCTGCTGGGAAAAGTGGGACTGAGTTACACCACTTATGCCCACATGGGGAATGGCATCTGGAGTTCGGAGCGCGAACTCACCCGCGGTGGAGCCTCGGCGCGGGCGCTGGACCTCAGCAAACCGCACAAAGGCTCGTGGAACGGCAGGGATTTCTTTCTCCCCCTCACCCACGGACGGGTCTACACGCAGGACGAGATTTGGGAAAACTACACCTACTTCATCAAGCAGGTTGCACCCGTGGCGGAAGAAAACGGCGTGCGGATTGGAATCCATCCTGACGACCCGCCGGTGCCGGTGCTGGGAGGCGTCCCTCGCTGCATCTTCGGGAATTTTCAGGGCTACGTTCGCGCCCTGGAAATCGCCAACAGCCCCAACGTGGGCGTCTGCCTCTGCGCGGGCACGTGGCTGGAAGGCGGCACGCTGATGGGCAAGACCGTGGTGGAAGCCATCCAGTATTTTGGTGAACGGAAGAAGCTCTTCAAGATTCACTTCCGCAATGTTGAGGCGCCTCTGCCGCACTTTGTCGAAGCGTTTGTAGACGGCGGATACATGGACATGTACAAGGTCATGCGCGCGCTACGGCAGGTGAACTTTGATGGCGTTGTCATCGGCGATCACTTTCCTGAAATGGTGGGCGGGC
>PLSX01000074.1 GCA_003165315.1 Acidobacteriota bacterium | reverse complement strand
TATCCACAGATTACGAAGCTGCTGCTGCCGCAAAATGCCCTTTGTGGGTAGATGAAACCAGAGCTAATATAGCACGCCGAAGCGTAGCACTCTGGCCTGCGTCAGCCAAAGGAAGCTTGCTTCCACAGAATCCCGATCCCGGAAGGCGAGAACCCCATGAATGCTACAAGGTCTTATGCCGTAATCCCATCAGCCCGAAGGCTGATCTTCGCCATCATCACGCTTTTCCTCGGCGTTAGTGCCGCGCTCGCTCAAAGCAAACCTGATCTGCTCAAGAGTGGGTTTGAGAATCCACCAGCGGGGGCACGTCCGCGGGTTTGGTGGCACTGGATGAACGGTAACATCACGCAGGAGGGCATCAAGCTGGACCTGGAATGGATGCACCGTGTGGGGCTGGGTGGCTTCCAAAATTTCGACGCGGCCCTGGATACCCCCAAAGTGGTGAAAGATCGCCTCGCTTACATGACTCCGGAATGGAAGGCGGCCTTCAAGTATGCCACCACCCTTGCCGATCAACTGGGACTGGAAGAAGCCATTGCCGGCTCGCCGGGATGGAGCGAATCGGGTGGCCCGTGGGTTACTGCACCCCAGGGCATGAAGAAATACGTCTGGAGCGAGACACTTGCCGAAGGCGGCCAGCCGTTCACGGGCACGCTGGCTCATCCGCCGTCGAATACCGGGGTGTTCCAAAATTTGGGACTCGAAGACGAAACCTCGCTGAAGTTCAAGCCGCCACAGTTTTATGCGGACACCGCTGTCATTGCCTATAAATTGCCCGCCGATGATGTGCCTGGTGCTGAATTGCACCCCAAAATTAAGGCAAGCAGTGGCAGCATTGACGTCGCACTACTGAGCGACGGCGACCTGGTGAAGACAACCCCCCTGCCTAAGGCACCCGAAGGCGAAAAGGCTTGGATCCAATATGAGTTCCCCCATCCCCAGACAATTCGGGCCCTGACTCTTATTCTCGGCAGGACGCGGTTCCGCGATTATGTACCTCCAAACGGGGATACCGGCGAAGCCTTGGAAGCGAGCGACGACAACCATACCTATCACGTGGTAGCCACGATTCCGAAAGGTGGAACGACGGAGCACACCATCTCCTTTTCACCCGTAACGGCAAAGTTCTTCCGGGTCACTTTCAAGACGATTCTTCCGCCTAAGCCCTCAGTTGACGATGCTGAGACGAACGACAATCAGGCGAACATTCCCACCGAATACCCAATCGCGGAATTGGAACTGATTCCGGGGGCGCGCGTCAACCGATTCGAGGACAAGGCCGCCTTTACACCCGTGCCTGACCTCTATCAGTTCGCAACGCCTTCCGTGGATCCCGCCGATGCTATTTCCAAGTCCGATGTGGTCGACCTGACATCAAAGATGCACGCGGACGGCACGCTTGACTGGACACCGCCAGCCGGCCGTTGGGTTATCCTCCGCTTCGGTTATTCCCTTTTGGGGATTACAAACCACCCCGCGACGGCGGAGGCCACCGGCCTGGAAGTGGACAAGCTAAACCACACCTATGTGAAAAACTACATGGAAGGTTTCTTGGACAGCTATAAGCAGACGGTTGGGTCGAACTACATGGGTAAGCGGGGAATAAGATACGTGATCAATGACAGTTGGGAGGCCGGTTCGCAAAATTGGACCGACGATATGATCGCGCAGTTCAAGAAGCGGCGCGGCTACGATCCGCTGCCCTGGATGCCGGTTCTTACCGGGCACGTGGTGGAAAGCGCCGAGTCGAGCGACCGGTTCTTATGGGACTTCCGCAAGACCATTTCCGACCTCATCGCAGACGAGCATTACGGCCAATTGGAGGCCACGCTGCACGAGTGGGGCATGGGCCACTATGGCGAATCTCACGAGTATGGGCGGGCTTTTGTGGCGGATGGCATGGAAGTGAAGAAGTTTAACGAAGTGCCCATGAGCGCCATGTGGGTGCAGGTGCCGGGCGTGAACAAGGAGGAATACGACTACAACGCCGATGACCGCGAATCAGCGTCAGTGGCGCACATCTACGGGCAGAACCTGGCTGCAGCTGAGTCGCTGACCACGTGTGGCAATCAGTACGCCTGGGCGTGGTCCCCGGCAACTTTGAAGCCTACAGCAGACCAGGAACTGCTGAATGGCATCAATCGCTTTGTGATTCACGAGTCCGCGCACCAGCCACTGGTAAACAAGGCTCCAGGGATGACTCTTGGGCCCTGCGGCCAGTGGTTCAACCGTAATGAGACCTGGGCGGAAGAGGCCAACCCTTGGGTGAACTACATTGCGCGCAGCAGTTATCTTCTTCAGCAAGGAAATTACAGCGCGGACCTTGTCTACTTCTACGGCGAAGACTCCAACTTGACCGCCATCTTTGAGAACAAGGCACCCGATGTTCCAGCGGGCTACGGCTTTGATTACATCAATGCCGACGGCTTGATTCATATGCTGAAGGCGGTGGACGGCCGCATCACCACCAAGAGCGGCATGAGCTACCGCGTGCTGGGACTCGATCCGTACAGCAAACATATGTCGTTGCCGGTGTTGCGAGCCATTCATCAGCTGGTGGAAGATGGCGCGGTGGTGGCAGGCCCGAAACCCACAGACGACCCCAGCCTCGCCGATGACCAAGCGGAATTCAGCAAGTTGAACGACGAACTGTTTAGCGATGGCTCTGGCGTGCACCAGGTGGGCAAAGGCACGGTTTACGCGGGTGAAAGCCTCACCGATGTTTTCAACGCGTTAAAGGTGGCTCCGGATTTCGATTATAACAAGCCAGAAAGTAACATGCGGATTTTGTTTGTGCACCGACATCTTGCGGATGGCGACCTTTACTTTGTGGATAACCGCAACGACCGTGACGAGAGCGTGGATGCAACCTTCCGTGTGGCAGGTATGGCGCCGGAACTCTGGCACCCTGAAACGGGAAAATCCGAGCCTGCGGCTTACCAGATCGCGGATGGCCGCACCACAGTTCCGTTGCGCCTGGAGCCCTGGGGTACGGTGTTTGTGGTGTTCCGTACGCCGACGAAAACAACATCGCGCATGCTGCCCAGGGTTGTGGAAACACAACTTGCGGCTGTGGAAGGCCCGTGGAGCGTGAGCTTCCAGCCTGGCCGTGGCGCGCCTGCATCGATCGTGCTGGAGAGGCTGATTCCGTGGCCTGACTGTCCAGATGATGGGGTAAAGTACTTTTCCGGAGCAGGTACCTACACGCAAACGATTCAGGCTTCGGCAGACTGGTTCAAGAAAGGCGCGAAGGTGTGGATCGACTTGGGCGACGTGAGGAATTTGGCGGAGGTGACAGTAAATGGAAAGCCGCTGGGCATCGTCTGGCACACACCTTTTCGCGTGGACGCCACCAGCGCGCTCAAGCCGGGCTCGAACGAAGTGAAGATTAAGGTGATTAATTCGTGGGTGAATCGGCTGATCGGCGATCAACAGCCGGACTTAACGACGAAATATACGTTTGCGGATGTGAAGCCTTATAAGGCGAACTCGCCGTTGCAGCCCTCCGGACTGTTGGGGCCGGTGCGCCTTTATTCCACCGCTACTCAGTAAGAAGAGCGTGGGTGGGGCGCTTTGTTGTGCTAATTCTGACCTGAACAATGACTTCAATCGTCCGGTCGCTCGCCCTTGCCGATGGACTTGAGCGTGAGGCGCATCACTTGGACGGATTCCTTGCCGGTTTCGGCGTTGACAGTGACGATATCCACGCTTCCGGCGAGCTGAAGATAATCCGCATCCTTCTCGTCGTGGCCCTTGCCGCGTTCCACTGATCCGGAAAAGCGGTAGTACTTGCCGTGAATCCTGTTGGTACGGAATTCCACGTGGTTCTTCTTGCGCGACCCTTCCGTAATGTCGTAGATCAGAATATCGTCGGATTCATCCGGCGGCTGAGTAACTTCGATGTACCCTTTGAGCCTGCCCTCCTCGTCAAGGATCGCCAGGGTGTCGTCCATGGAAAGAAAATGGTACTTGGCGGTGATGTCATCAACGGACGATTGCTCGCCCTGCGCCCGGAGAGAACGAGCGGAGAATATGACGGCGGCCAGAACCACAAGACAGGCGATAGGCTTTGAATTCTTGGCTCCCCGTGAAAACCACAAAGGGCAAGCCCTCCGAATTTCTTGAATCATGTGCGAAACCGTACCTTCCCGGCAAGCCGCCTCGCATCCTCCGTATGATGCAACGTCGCCCTTGCAACTTGGACCAGTGTATTCTGACTTGATTGGAGACAGCAAGTAGCGCTACGGCCGAGTAGTGTCTCAGTTTATTGACGTGGCGGCGAGTTTAACTCAACCGACGGAGGCGTAAAGCCACTTCTATGCCAAGTTGAGATACTTGCCATGGCCGGTCACCGGTCAGGGCGTGGCGAGGTTCGGGGCACGGCCGAGGTTAATGAGCATTTTATGGTACCATCCCGCCTAGGCCAGATCATTGATATTATAGGAACCCATATGGAGGACCTTCGGTTCGAATTCTGGCGCGTGAACCTCGCGGGCGGGTTGATCGAGACCCTCCCAAAGGCGCGTAATCCAGCTAGTCAACGAATCATAGTGCGAATCCCCTGGAGGTTCGAGTTCGTGAACCTATTGCCAGCTAACTGACGGAGTAAAATGAAAGCAATCGTTACAACAACAATTTATCCCCCGACGAAAGCGATCAAGCTTTTCGACGCAATGGCGGACTGGCGCCTCATCGTGATCGGTGACAAGAAGACTCCTCCCGATTACCGGTTGGAACGTGGAACCTATGTGTCTCCAGAGGATCAAGAGAGTTACGACGATGAGTTGTCGCAAGCTATCGGTTGGAATTGCATACAAAGGCGCAATTTCGGGCTCCTCTTGGCATATGACATGGGAGCGGAGATCGTTGCCCTGGTAGACGATGACAACATCCCCTACGAGCAGTGGGGGCAGAATCTGATGGTAGGAAGAGAAGTGGAAGTCAATCATTATGATACGGACCTTCCCGCTTTTGACCCGGTCGGGGCCACCAATATGCCTCATCTTTGGCATCGCGGTTACCCTTTGCAACTTCTCTCGCAGCGCGATTACAGGACGGTTTCGAGGAAAACGATGAACGCCGACGCGCAAGCGGATTTTTGGAATGGTGACCCCGACATTGATGCCATTTGCCGCATGGAGTATGCGCCCAAATGCAATTTTGATCCTGAGTGCTTCCCCCTGGCGAGTAATCGTACCTCACCCTTCAATTCTCAGAACACTTTCCTATCGCGGAGTGTTTTGAAACACTATTTCCTGTTCCCGCATATCGGCCGGATGGATGACATCTGGGCGAGCTATTATGTGCAGGCGAAGGGGTGTCGGGTCGTCTATGGAAGGCCTTCTGTTTTTCAGGAAAGAAACGATCATGATTTGGTCCGCGACATGCGCGAGGAGTATTTCGGGTACGAAAACAACCTTGGATTGATTTGTGACCTCTCCGTGGATGCGGAAAGAATTCTTAAGTATCTTCCGGATGATTCAGCGAGGGCATTCTACCTATACAGAAGCCACTTCAGGAATGCGTAACATCCTTTTTACCGGTGAGACACCCACCAACTACCCCGTGGCGAAATCAGTTGCTGGACTGGTTCCAGTGGCATCGGTAGATGCTTAGTTGCACAACCTCAAAGGCATTGGTATGCGCTACCGCAACGGGTGTTGCGTGGAGGTGAAGTGCATCGGCGGGATAATTCGCGTATTGCTGCAGCCACCAGTCGTCGGCGACGATATAGTCAGGTCGCTTTTCAATGAGGTAGTCGAATTGGCCGCTTTGGGCGCGGTTCCTGGCCATCGCTTCCTCATCGACTAGGCCGGCTATGTCCAGCACCTGATAATGTCCAAAATAGCGAAGGACGCCGATATCGTGCGTTGCTATAAGGATGTTCTTCGGTGCGTTGGCTTGCAACCATGTTACCGCCCAAAAGTGGTTATTACGAATCGCCACCTTCTCATTGACGTAGCTGGCCTGCATTGTTACCAGATTGAAATAGCAGATGAATGGGATACACGAGAGGGCCATCACGGTCCCCCAACGTGGGATTGGGTACTTGCCAAAACTATGCAGAAGATTGTGGGCGCCGTCGCCCGCCAGGATAAAAAGAAAAGGCATGAGCGGATGTAGGTAACGTCCCTCGTACGCGGAAATTGACGAAGGTAAAAGCATCAAGAGCATCAATTGCGAGATCACGATCCAGGGCAGGATCGCCATAAGAAGCGGTCGCGCCTTCTTGGTCCAGAACAGTGGAAGCAACTGCAGAATGAGTGGCCCCCCAATCAACCCCATGTTTTGGAAATATATCTTTGATTTCAAATTGAACTGATGCCGATACTCGTTAAAGAAGTAGACCTTGGCGAGGGCGGTGTGAGGCGTCGGGGTACCTGTCAATAGCCATTGAGTTGCCAAAGCCAACTCCATCGCGCCGAGCAAGCTTCCGCTCAAAGTTGCCAGGTGCCGAAGCTCCTCCCGCCGAAAGAGGGCGCGCGCAATCAGATAAAGTAACATGCTGACGGCAAACCAATAACCATCCGGACGAGTCAGTGCTGTGAGATAAAGCCATAGCGTGGGCCACAGGTACCCCGCGCCACGATCACAGGAATTGATCAGAGACCCGAATGTTGTCATGGTCAACAACATGAATAGTGTTGTTTCCAGGCCGTTAAGTGCATCCAAAACAAGGTAGCCGGTTAAGGCCGTTGCCAGAGCCGCAAATAATGACGCTTCCCGGCTTCTGGTTAGATACATCGTCACGGCTCCAGTGCGCTGAATAAGAAGGACGAAAAACACAATCCCCAAAATTACATCCGTCGACTCAAGCGGCAGACCAAGCCGTGCAACCACGGCCAACAATATGACGTGGAGAGGGGTCGATGTGCCCGGAGCAATGTGAGTTCCATCGTAGGTCAAGTGGCCTGTTGCCGCCAGATTTCGAGCGAACTCAAGAGTTATATAAGCGTCATCGTAGGGAATCTGGAAGGGCCGTGAAGATAGGAGAAAGTAAGCAACCGCTGCAAGTCCGGCTAGGCACGCAATTAGGGTCCCTCTTTGGTTCGAAACGCCGGCATGAGTCGAGTTTTGCATAATCCAATCGCGCCAACTCACGCCGCTGTGAGCCATTTAGCTTTTGGGTCCGCAAGGTAAATCACTGCGAGTACGATTAAGGTTCCCAACGAGACGATTAATCCAACCTTCAGCCCACTTTGCCGGTAATAAAATGTGATGGTATGTTTCCCCTCGTTTGCATAGACGGCGCGAAAAATCTGGTTGGCGCGCAGAACTACGGTTGGTTGGCTGTCGATGGTGGCTCGCCAATTTGGATCGTATCGATCCAGCAAGAGAATATAGCCGGGGCGCGACATCTGTGCCTGAAGGGTAACCGAGTTGGGGTCGCGATGTACAACTTCCACTGATCCTGCGGGCCCGGCCCCGCTCACGGGAGGGGCGGACCCTGCCGGGGCGGCAAGAATCGCAGTATTGAAGACGTCAAACGCTGGTGAGGCCAAGTGGTCGAGTGTCTCTTCGGAATTTGTCGAAAACACGGAATTTCCTGCCACATAAGTTCGCGGCACAAAGCATAAATCCTCATACAACCGGCTGGGAACAGTGGATCCATTGAAGACGTCGCTGATCAGGCGTGTGACGGAATTATCGTCAGGTTTGGGGCTGAGGATGTACTTCACGTTGATGCGGCCGAGCAGGCAGTTGAAGGCCACCGTATTCGGCTCCATGCGATTAAGATGGATCGAAAGATCGTAGAAAAAGGGCGGCAACGCACGCTCCTGGTCCAGGTTAATACTCCCATCCACACGGTAATACATTGAGCCTGTGTAGAGCTGTAACCGCGCAGCCAATGCACTCCGCGCGATTTCCGAGAAGTTCTCCGCTTCTGGTATCGAGTGAAAGCTTAGGAAGGTGGGAACACTTGTGACTTCCGCCTTCCGGGTCACTGACCGCAGCGATATAAAACGATAACTTCCGGGCGGCGCCTTGAATTCGTCCAAGGCCGGTGGCCGATAAGTGTAGTAGGCTTTCGACACAGTCGGATTTGCCTGGATATTGACCATCACCAGTTGATACATGCCGGCGACCGCCAGGAAATACAGTACGGGCCTCGCCCACTTCTTTCCCACCTCCAGGCCGAGGATTACCAGGATTCCTCCCAGGCACAATCCGGCTAGGCCTGGTAGCTGCAAACGAAGCATGGTCATTACGTAATCGGGGACTTTACTGAAGTTAAAGGGAACATCCACGATGTGGCGGTAAATCCAGAGTAGGGGTGAGCCGATGAGAGCGGGCGCAAAGAACGCTGCGCCGAGAGTCAGAAGCGTGCAGCCCAGGAATACCTGTAGGGGTATGATCAGGCGGTTGCGGGAAGCCTTCCAAGGAGTAATTGCCGTGCGCAATGCATCGAATCCCCATCCGGCGAGAATCGCTACCAGCAAGGTGACATGCACTAGCAGTTTCATGGGGAAGCGTACCACCGTTAGAGGGGGCAGTAGTAAACGAGCCAGGGCAAACACCGGCGTGTAGTGCCCTAGCGAAAGCAGTAAGAGAGTTGCCGCCGCACCTGCAACAAAATTACGGCGGCGATCGGCGCCCATAACCCAGCCAGTCAATGCAAAGAAGAGCGGCACAAAACCCAGGAAGTTGGAAATATTATAGGCGTCATTTTCATCAGATGTCAGCCAAAGCCAGCTCGGGGGGCCTGCCATGATGGAGCCGGAGAAATTCGGTGTAAGAACTTCCAAGAGTGAAAGTGGGTTCAGCGACCATATGGTGGTTTCGCGGAAACTCATGCCCTCTCCGCGACGAGAATGGCTGAGCAAATCAGACGCCGGCAGAAACTGAACCGCGCACAAAAACAAAACCGCCCCGCCAACCAAAGCAAAGATCGTGAGCAGGCGGAAATTTTCTTCGGACCATAGCCGGTCCCGGGAGCCGCAACGATAAAAAGCATACGCGAACGAAAGTGCAAAAGTCGCCATCATGCTGAAGGGTTCGGCGGCGAGCCATTGCAACGAAAAAACCACTACCACTAGAACCCACGAACGCAATCGCTTGCTTTGCAAGGCGTGGTCGACGGCCAGCAAGGCCCAGGGAATCCAGGCACAACACGCCACCGTGTTAAATTCGTTCCCCAGAGATAACACTGGCCCACTGAAAGTAAAGACAAAGGCCGCAAAAAACGCCGCCAAGTACGATTGTCCCCAGACGCGCGCCAGAATGTAAGTCCCAATTCCAGCCAGAGCGAAATGTGCAACAAAGTGCAAAGTGTAAATGAGGTCGAATGGGAGAAGCAAAATTAAGAGTGTGTAAGGGTAGAAGAAGAGCAGGTTGGGATTGCCCAGGACCGGTTGCCCATAATTCAGATAAGGGTTCCAATAAGGAAGCATCCCTTTGCGGCAGAGCTCACGGATGAATTGGGTTGTGGGATATGTGTAGTTGCTGACGTCGCGGTAAAAGAACAGCTCAGAGGTGAATAGAACTCTCCAAAACAACCCCACAACGCTTGCGATGAGCAGTCCCAGCGCTCCCAAGTCAGCGCGAGTGAATGAAGCGGGGATTGTCGCTGCACTCTGGATTTTCGATGAAGGCTCTGTATGGATTGGCTTCATATAGGTATAAGCGGGCATGACTCTAACATGGTATTACAAGTCGGGCAATTTTACGGAAGTACTGCCACTCGTCACGGGCCGTCCGGCAAGAAATATGGTTCTCCCTGAGAGCGCGGGATCTGACAAACCTCACATCTTGAGTTTCTTAAATATCCCCTCTGGAATGGAGCCTACCACCAACATTATCCATTGCCAAAACCAGGGTACATAAACTACATCCTTCCTCTTCTTCACTGCGCCGTAAATGTCCCGCGCCACACGCTCAGGTGTGGCCACGAGCGGGAGTTTGGGCTTCCCAAACACCATGCGAGTGTCCACAAAACCCGGCTTTACGGTAATGACATGGACGCCGCTATGGTAAAGCCGGTTCCGCAGGCCTTGAAGAAAAGTGCTCAGGCCACCTTTTGCTGACCCATAGTGGTAGTTGCTCTGGCGCCCGCGGTCACCGGCGACGGAAGAGAGGGCACAAATAAACCCCTTATGCCTCTGCTCAAAATGGTTCGCCAGCACATTGAGGGCAAGCGCCGGTCCTGTGAAATTGGTATCCAGAATCCGGCGGGCTTCGCCTAAATCTATCTTGGAGGTCTCGGGATCTCCCAGGTATCCGGTGCAGAGAACAGCACCCTCCAGATCATCGCCGGCGGGGGAGATGCACGCCGCCAGGGCCGATTCCAGCGCATCGAAATTCAGCACATCGACCCTCTCAGGGCGGGCGCTGACGTGGTGGCGGAGGCTCAGATCGGCGGAAAGAGCTTGAAGCTCCTCCAAGTCGCGCCCAGCGAGGACCAGATCGTACCGATGCAGGGCGAATTCCGCTGCCAAAGCCCGGCCGATGCCGGCATTAGCGCCCAGGATTAATACGGTCGGCACGCCAACTCCTTACATTGGTGAATGGTGATTTGTGATTGATGATTGTTCAATTGCCAATCCGTTGCCATTTAAACTCATCAAACATTAACCAACCCTCAATCACAAATCAACAATCACAATTTACAAATACCCAGCCTTCGGGCCATGGACGAACTGAATAACCCTTTGGGATCCAGTTTTCGCTGGGTGGCCTGGAAGGATTGAAGCTGGGGGTACATGGCAGCAAAATCTTCTGTGCGCAACACCGCGTCTTTGGCCAGATAAATTCGTCCTCCATGATCCAAAGTCATCCGGTCAAGTTCGTGAAGGAAGGGAGCGAGGCCGGGCGTAACGGGAATATCCAGAGCCAATGTGTAGCCACGCAGAGGGAAGGAGAGGAGCCCGTTGCCGGCATCCCCAAATCGCTTGAGAACAGCCAGAAACGATGCCCTTCCGGAGCGCGCCAGACGGTCAAGAATGGTCCGCAATCCCTGGCAGCCGCTCGCCTGCGGAAGAGCGATCTGGTATTGCACAAATCCGCGCTTGCCGTACATCCTGTTCCACTGATTGATGGCATCAAGCGGGTAAAAGAATTTTTCCAGGCTCACCAATTGGCGCGGCGCAGTGTGGTGAACGGTGTAGTAGACGGTATTGAACGCCTGAACGGTAAGTCGGTTCAAGGCTCCTGAAGGGAAATCCATGAAGAGGTTCCACTTTGAACTTACGGGAGTCGCCAGCGGATGCTGAATCCGTGAGGGCAGCTCCGCTGCTGCGGCGTGATTGCCCCGCATCAGGATGCTGCGGCCCATGTCATCGCCGGTGGCGAGGCCGTCGATCCAAGCTACGGAATAATCATAGCGTTCATCGGAAGCCTCCATCGTGGCCAGCGAGTCTTCCAAATTGGGAGATTTGTAGAAGTCCACAAAGACATAGGCTGAATCCACCCTCCGCAATTGCAGGCGGGCGCTTATTACGATGCCCGTCAGGCCCATGCCCCCCACCGTCGCCCAGAAGATGTTTGGATTCGATGACGGGGAGCAGAGCAACATTTCACCGGAGGGGGTCAACAGGCGAAAATCGAGAACGAAGTTGGAAAACGATCCGTCTTTGTGGTGGTTCTTGCCGTGAATGTCCGCGGCAATGGCTCCACCCACGGTCACAAACTTGGTTCCCGGTGTCACCGGCAGAAACCAGCCGCGCGGAAGGAAGAACTGAATGATTTCCGCCAAACTTACCCCACTCTCGCATTCCAGCACTCCGGTGGCAGTGTCAAAAGATAGAAAGCGGTTCAGCAGAACCTGCCAGATGACGCCCCCATTTTCGTTCAACGCAGCGTCACCGTAACTGCGCCCCAGACCCCGCGGAATGTAAGAGGACTGCTGGCCTGATTCCAGGGTGGCGGCCACTTCACTGCGCTTCTCCGGGCGAAAGAGGTGGCACGATTCCACCGGGTAGCGGCCCCAGCCCGAGAGTGGTTGAGTTGAGAAAGTCGGAGGCATTCAGTGCTCAGCTAGAGATAAATAATCAAGATAACGGAAGCCGCCCAAAATAGCACCACTGAAAGCAAGACGGGATCTGTGAACAGGGACCGCGTGGGGTTTCCTCCATGGTTGCTGTTGTGGATCAGGTGGAGGTAACGGAAAATTCCGAATAATACAAACGGAATAGTTAATTCCAGGCGCTTGCCGGGGAATTTGCTTTGGACGTCGGGCGAAAGCGTGTAGAGCGCATAAGTAACCACTGTCGATGCCGTGACGATGCTGATGAGTTGATCCAGGAAGTATGGTGAGTAGTCCGCGAGAATGGCCCGGTGGTCAGAAGCGCGACGTCCCAGCAGAACCAGTTCATGGCGGCGTTTACTGAGGGCAATAAAGAGCGCCAAGAGTGTTGTGCAGACAATCAGCCACGGAGAGATGGCAACGCGAATCACCAACCCTCCGGCAATCACTCGCAACAGGAAGCCTGAAGCGACAATGAAAACATCCAGAAGGGCAATTCGTTTCAAGAAAGTGGAATAGAGGATATTGATGACGAGGTACGCCACCACAATTCCGAAGAAGCTGGTGCTTAGCCTCCATGCCTCGATTAGGCCTAGGCAGCCCAAAATCGCGCCCAATAATCCCGCCGTTTTGGCGCTAACGCGGCCTGATGCAATCGGTCTGTTCTTCTTGGTGGGATGGTTGCGGTCTTCCGATGCGTCGAAGATGTCATTCAGAACGTAGGTGGCGCTGGAGACCATGCAAAAAACAATAGCTGCCAAAAGAACCTGGCGGCTGCGGTCCCAGCGCGTCAGGCTTTGGGAGAATATGAGGGCGGCAAAGATGAATCCATTTTTCACCCACTGCTGCGGGCGCAATGATTCTACCAGCGCTCGCAAGGTGGAAGCGCTGCTGCGCGGCTGAGTCTCAATCGTAAGCGGAGTTGCAGGCGATTCCAATCTTACTCCCAAGTTACGGCTTGCATCCCAGTAGAATTGAAGATGCGCAAGTCCGACTCAGGTTAACTGAACGACTCTGGTTTTTCAACGCGAATTGATGATGAATTGAGAATTACGGATTAAGATCGACGAATTGGCAGAGGAATTACAATCTACCGGTTCGAATTCCTCACATCCTTAAGCGCTTGCCACCGGGCTCAATGTGCTGGCTTTGGCATTAGGCCTCATTCACGCCGAAACCGCAGGCACAATTGTCACAAATAAGGGTGCGACCGGTAGAGTTAGGAAGATTTCTGAAATACCCCGTTCATTCAATCTAACGAAATGAAGTCTCTCACGGAACCATCCACGTCAGCCAATAAGCCTGCGCCAGAGCGATCAGGCTGAGCAGCAAAGCAAGGAAGAGGCTGTAGGCGATGGTTGAACGCGCCACGTCGCCTTCATGCCCCACCAGCCCGACAGTCGTGACCCCGACGGCGATATTCTGCGGCGAGATCATCTTTCCAGTCACGGCTCCTGAAGTATTGGTGGCAGCCATGAGGATGGGATTCAATCCAATTTGATGTGCCGCGGCCACCTGAAGGTTTCCAAACAGGAGGTTGGCAGCGGTGTCGCTGCCGCTCAGGAAGCAGGCAATCCAGCCCAGGAATCCGCTGACCAGCGGGAAGAACCTGCCTATTCCCGCCAGCAGCGCTCCCAGCGTGTAAGCCATTCCGGAGTAGTTATAGAGATAGGCGAGGGCAACGATCAGCAGGACCGTCAACCCAGGCGTGCGAAGCTGGCGGAGAGTTTTGATGCCCGCTTGGGCCACGGTCCGGGGTGAGGCGCGGAAAACAAGCGCGGTCAGCAGCAGGGCTGTGAGGCCGCCGGTTCCCGCCGCCAGTGGCTGGAACGAAAATGCCGCGGCATAAGATTTTTGATAGAGCGTGATAAACACCGCGTTGTGCAGCAGGGGAATCAGCAGGCTTCTTTGCCCAATGGAAAAGAGGTGGAAGTAAGACCATGCTCCCATCACTGCGGCCAGCAATACCCATGGAGTCCATGCCGCGATGGACTGCCCAAGAGTCAGGCTTGCCTCCTGGACCCGCGGGATTTCGCCTTTGCCTGCGCCTTCGGATTCGGGAACGGGTGCAGGCTTCCAGATTCGCAGAAATCCCATCACGCTTGCGGTTGAGAACAATGCGGCCACGATGTCCGCCGCGTAAGGTCCCCAATAATTCGAGCAGGCGAATTGGGCGAATGCAAAACTTGCCCCACCCACCAGGGCTACTGGCCACGTGCGCTTCAATCCCTTGCCTCCGGCCACCACCCAAACCAGGTAGGCGGGCAGGATGAAAGAGATGAACGGCAACTGGCGGCCGACCATGGCGGAGAGCTTCATCAGGTTGAGCCCCGTCACGCCGGCTAGGGCGACAATGGGAATTCCCAGTCCGCCAAATGCCACCGGCGTAGTGTTGGCAATCAGAGCAAGCGTCACTGCTTTGCGCGGTTTGAAGCCCAGTCCGACCAGCAGAAATCCCGCCACCGCCACGGGAGAGCCAAAGCCGCAGGTGCCTTCCAGCAAAGCTCCGAAACAGAACGCCACCAGGATGGCTTGCACGCAGGGGTCGCCAGAGGCGTGCTCGCTCATCCACCGGCGCAGGAGATCAAAGAGGCCCAACTCGACCGAAAAGTTGTAGATGCAGAGTGCGGTCAAAACGATCCAGAGAATGGGCCAGAGCGCATAAATGGCTCCATAAAGTCCGCTGGCAATTGCCAAAGGAACCGGCATACCCCACACAAACACGGCCAGCAAAAAGGTGGTGGCGAGGCCCATGGCCGCAGAGAGTGCTCCGCTTTTGCGCAGCCCGCCCATCATGATCAGGACCACGGCAAGCGGCAGCGTGGCCAGCAGGGCGGAGATTCCCAGCCCATGGAAGGGCTCAAGTGGCTGAGGCCATATCATCGCCAGGGCGATGGAGTGATGAGTAACGAGTGACGAGTGACGAGCAAGCATCTTGCTTGTGCTTTGCATCGCGCAAAGATTGGTGAAATTCGAAAGATTCTTCAGCATTCGTCGTCCTTGGGCGAATTCCCGATCAGCCTTCTCTTGAAAACAAAACAAATTCACGCTATGACCCCAAGGCGCAAAGATTCGTAAATTGCAAGCCTATGTTTTTTGCGCCCTTAGCGCCCTGGCATCTATGCGTGAACTGCTTTTGCTTGCCCTGGATCTCTCACATATTATTACGCCCTGGGCCACATTAATTCGCCCGTCCGCTGATGGGTGTCGCCGACTGCCTAATGCCTAGTCTCCCTTAATTTCAGCCAGTTCCAGCGGCGTGAACCCCACTAGTTCGGGTTCGAGAGTAATCCGCACTCCAGTTTGTTCCCGCACGGTTTTTTTGATGTGCATCGCGAGAGCGACAACGTCGTGCGAAGTCGCGCCGCCCTGGTTCAACAACACCAGTGGCTGCGTTTCATTCACCTGCGCTCCGCCGATGCGATAGCCCTTAAGGCCGCAGATTGAGATCAGGAAAGCAGTGGGAATCTTGATCTGCCCTACTGCCTGTAAACGATTGCGGATCTCTTCTAGTCGCTCCATAGCTTCCGGGGCAAAATTTCTCCCCAGCATGTCTCGCAGCGTAGCGTACTCACTTTCACTCAATGCAAGATTCTTGAAGAATGATCCGGCATTTCCGCCGCGCTCCTCTCGTGGAAAGGGAAATTTGCTGTCGCGGATGGAGATAATCGCCTGGCGAATCTCCGTAAGCGAAGATTGCTGAATGCCGCGCCTCTGGAAATAAGCCTGCACGTCGGGATAATCAAGTTGCGAGCGTCCGTGTTTGGAAAGACACAGCGTCACCCTCATAATGATCAAATGGCCGCGCGCCGTGGTGTTGAAAATGCTTCGCCGATAGCCAAATCCACATTCGGCCGCGCTTAAAACCCGGGGTGAGCCGGAAGCAATCTCGAGCACCTCGGCCGACTTCACCACGTCGCTCACCTGCTGGCCATACGCGCCGATATTCTGCACCAGAGCCGCCCCCGCCTGGCCGGGAATGTGAGAAAGGTTTTCGATTCCCCACCAGCCGTGCTCCACGGCGAAACGCACGAGATCGTCCCATGCTTCGCCTGCGCTCACGTCCAGGGTCACAAACTCGTCGTCCTCATGTGCGACCTTAATTCCACGAATAGACGGATGCACCACGACGCCTTCGTAACCGCGGTCATTCACCAGGATGTTGCTGCCACCGCCGAGGATGAATAGGGGCAGCCCGATTTTGCTCGCGAAGTTTGAGACCTCGCGGAATTCCTCCATCGATGCAGCGCGGGCGAAATAGCGTGCCGGCCCACCAATCTTGAAGGTGGTGTAAGGCTTCAGCGGTTCCGCCTCTTGCATAACCAGGCCGATTGAGTCAAACGAAGAAGGCATAAGGCGTGATTGTAGCAGGTCGCTTCAAGCCGAAATCGCAAATCCAAAGTGGTCTAATGGACCCGCCGCTCGTGACCTTCCCAAGATTTTTCACGCAGAACTTTTTTCAGGATCTTCCCCGTCCCGCCTTTGGGCAGGGCGTCGACGAATTCAATCAATTTGGGGACTTTGAATCCTCCCAGATGCTTGCGGCAATGTTCCATGATTTCGGTTTCGCTGGGCTGGTGGCCCGCTTTCAGGGTGATAACGGCCTTGGCCACTTCTCCCCACCGCTCGTCGGGAATGGCGATGACAGCGCATTCCAGAACCGCGGGGTGTTGGTAAAGCACGCGCTCAATTTCCGCCGAGGCCACGTTCTCGCCGCCGGTCAGAATCATGTCCTTGGCGCGATCAACTATCAGTATGTAACCTTCCTCATCGATCGTGGCCAGGTCGCCCGTGTGGAACCAACCGTCACGAATAGCAGCGGCAGTGGCCTCCGGCTGCCGCCAGTAGCCTTCCATCACCACATCGCTGCGCACAACGACTTCGCCCACCTGCTTGCGATCGGGCGACACGTCGCGGCCATCGAAATCGACCACGCGGATTTCATTGCCGGCTAGAGCAAGCCCCGCGGTGGCCTTGCGGCTAAGGTTTTCCTCCTCGGAGTCGTCCTCAAGGTATTCCTTGATATGGGAGATCGAAACGACGGGCGACGTTTCCGTCAGGCCATAACCACTGCACCCGGTGCAATTGGGGATCTTCTTCTTAATTTCCCGCAGGAGTGCGGGGTTTGCGGGCGCCCCACCCAGCATCAGACGATTGAGGCTCGTCAAATTGTAGCGCGGAAAATCAGGGTGATTGAGCATGGCGATGGCCATGGCGGGAACCATATGCAGGCGCGTTACCCCGTCGCGCTGGGTCAGCTCCAAGACCATCGATGGATCGAATTTCCGGAGCATCACATGCCGCCCCCCCGCCAGAGTGAAGATGTGGGGTGCGCCCCAACTGTTCACGTGGAAAAGCGGCACCGTATAGAGATGCACATCGCGATCACAGGCCTGAATTCCCAAAGCCGTGTAGAACGCGTGCAGGTAGAGATTGCGATGCGTCAACATCACCCCTTTGGGATAGGCCGTCGTGCCGCTGGTGTAGAAGAGTTCGGCCACAGAGTTTTCATCGATCTCGCGGAAGTCGATAACTGCCGGTTCGGAAGCAGACAATAATTCGTCATAGCACGCATTCAGTGCCCATGCGGGTTTCACCCCGTGCAACGAGATGCATTGGATTTCCATTTGTACGTGGGGGCGCAGGGCTTCCACGAGAGGAATGAGTTCCGGATCGAAGAAGAGCACGCGCGGCGTGGCGTCGTTCAAAATGTAGGCCAACTCTTCCGGGCTCAGGCGAATGTTCAACGCCAGCAGGATGGCGCCAATCTGCGGCACACCGTAGTAACCTTCCAGCAGGCGATGGCAATTGAAGCTGAGATACGCCACGCGATCGCCCTTTTTCACCCCCAGGCGCAAGAGCGCGGCGGAGAGACGGTCAGCGCGTTCATCAAACTCGCGATAGGTGAAGCGGTCCTCGCCGCATACCACGCCAACTTTGCGGCCATATATCTTCGCCGCGTGCCGCTTCAATCGAATCGGCGTTAAGGGGAGCAGCATTTGCACCTCGCACAGTTTCAGTATTAAACCCGGAATTGTAATGGGTAAGGGACAGCGGGTAAAGGATAAATGGTAAATGCCAAGGGTTGAGCGTGGAGCAGGACACATTCGATGTAGAATACCAACTTCAATTGGCGCGGAGAACGGTCGTCGATGGATTGATGGAATCACGGAGGAGGTTTTGAAATCATGAGACAACCAACAGGTGGGCTTTCAGCAATCGTCAGGCTTGGGTTGATTTTGATTTTTGGGGCTGTGGAAATTGGTGGCGCGGCGCTGCTTCTTGCGCCGTCAATGCTATCCGCCCAGCGCCCGCAGATTGCCTGGACTGATCAGGAGAAACCCATCGTGCAGGCGCTGCATGGGTTGCGCTCCCAACCTGACGATGCGCGGGCGCGGCAGACCAAGCAACTTGCCCTCGACATCCGAGCCCTGCCGTCGGGCGATCACAAATTGACCCTGGCAAATGGCCTGGCGAACCTCTCCACTGAAGGCGACTTCGGCCACGAGGCGCTTCAGGAGGTGGCAACCACACTTGCCGCCGCGCTGACGGAGCACCCGGTGCCGGAAGAAAATGGCCAACCAGCAGAGCCCTACCTTGAACTTGCGCAGTTAGTGCGCTATGAGCACGTGCAAGCCTCCGTGGATTCACCTCAGATGGGGAGGTCGATGGCGCAATTGGAGGCAGACGACCAGAAGCGGCAGCAGGCGGACTTTACCCTGACGGACCTTCAGGGCAAATCCTGGACGCTGAAGAGCCTGCAAGGGAAAGTGGTGCTGGTGAATTTCTGGGCCACGTGGTGTCCTCCCTGCCGCAAGGAAATGCCCGATCTCGATGCCCTCTACAAGCAATTTCAAAAGCAGGGGCTGGTGATTCTCGCCATCTCCGATGAAGATGCCGGCAAGGTGAAGCCCTTCATTACTGGAAAAGGAATTACCTACACGGTGCTCCTTGACCCGGGCAGGAAAGCCAACACCCTGTTCAATGTTATGGGAATCCCCAAGACCTTCATCTACGATCGCAACGGGAAACTGGTGGCGGAGTCCATCGATATGAGAACGCGCAAGCAGTTTCTGGAAATGTTAGCTCAGGCGGGGCTTCAGTAGCAGCTTGGGGGCTGCAACGCCTCCCTGTTTAGATTCGCAAGAGCCGGTCGGCGGCCAGCACCAATCCCAACGTCACCACGGCTATCACGACTTCACCGATGGCGCCTACAGCGAACGGTCCCAGACCCTGCTTGCGCATTTCGTTGAAATTGGTTCGCAATCCGACGCCGGCAAAGGTCAGCAGGAACGCCCAGCGGGAGAGATTGCCAAGAGCGGTTAGCTGGGGCTTGTCGAAAAAGTGGTAGGTGGCAAGCACGGAGATCAGCAGGAATCTCAGGATGAACTTGGGGAATTTCTGCCACAGAAACGCCGCCTTGTTACCCACCGCCTGAGCCTGGCCGCGCCGAGCCCAATACCAGGCATAACCGAGCACGACGAAGCCGATCATGGCGTTGCGAGTGGTCTTGGCCAGCACCGCCAGCTTTCCCGCCGCATCGGAATAGAGCGCGCCCGCCGCCGTGGCTTCCGCCGTGTTGTCAACTGCCAGGCCCGCCCAAAGTCCGTATGCGCCGTCGCTCATGTGCAGTGCGTGCCCGATCAGCGGAAAGAGGAAGAGTGAAAGCGCTCCCAGGGCCAGGATCGCCGCAATGGCAAACGATGTGTCCTCCTCATCGGCATCGATGGCGCCCTCGGCGGCGATGATGGCGGATACACCGCAAACGGCCGACCCGATGGCCAGCAGAGAAGTCAGCTTGGGCTTCAGTTTAAAGATCCGTCCCAGGAAGGTCATAAAGCTGATGGCCACAGCCAGTTCCAGCGCCACCAGACCAAGGCTCACGCCCCCCAGCTTCAGCACATCGCCCAGGATAAATCGCGATCCCAGAAGCACGATGCCGACCTTGAGCCAAAATTCATAAGTCGAAACGCCGGTGCGGAAAACTTCCGGAACGCCCACGGTGTTGGCGATTAGCAGGCCAATCAATATGGCCCACAAAACGTACTCAATGTTGGGGAGAACCAGGTGGTGGGCCTTGGCGTAACGCGCCACGGATTGCTCAATCACTTTGCCCGCATAGCCAATGGCGGCCAGCAAAATGATTCCCGGCAGGAGTTTGAAAATCTGCAACGCCGGGCTAGCGGACTTGGTTTGAGGTAGTGCCACTGCGTCTGCCATAAGTCACCTTTCGATACGGGATACCTACCACGGGACTTGTTTGAGGATTCCTACACGTACGATCAAAGCCAGCACAAGAGCAGCGATCACCGCCCATTCGTCCAGCGAGATTCGGCGCTTTGCGGGTGCTTCATTGGGTGAGCTCATTTCATTCTCCACGTTTCAAATTCGATTCACTAAGGTGATAATTGGTTCCCTTGGAGCGCGGTCGCGATTCTCTCTTTTGAACTTCACCGCAATGCCCCGAAAACGAGAAACCCACCGTGGGAGTCTCCTCCGCGGGTGGGTTGTTTTCGACGAGTCCGTTAAGATGTTATGCTTCTTAACTCATGAAACCCAGACCCCGGAGACACGTGTGTTGAGTTCGCCTTGACAGCAACAACACCGGTCTTGGAGCAGCAGGTTCATGGTTAGCACGAAAGATAGTCAAAATCCGGTCCCGTGTCAAGAATAGGTGAGGTGGGCCATGAGGAAGGTGCCGGGGATTTTTTCGCGCGAGGGAACAAGAAATTATTCGGCCCAACCCCGGATTTCTCGTATTTCCGCTTGAACAGAATGCGAAATCATGAGACACTGATAAAACTTCATAGAAAATGGATCACCGAAATGGCTGAAAATAAACAACTCGCCTCCTTGATCTTTACGACCATGATTCGGCCGCATTGCCTCGGTTTGTTTTCCAACCACTCCCGGTAATTTACGGCCCACTTTAACGTAAAATCACCCAAACAAAGCTAGTTAATCAACGCGAGCCTTTGCGCTCCCAATTTCAGGCACCAGACGGGTGCCGTACCACGTCCATGGCGTGCAGCTGCGCGTCCTTGTAATCCGGATTTCCCTGGGCGAGTTGGGGAATTCATGCTGCAACTCTCCTCGGAGAGTTGGCTTAGAAGATCGATTCTTATGATTGAGTTCTTGAAAAGCATATTGAGCGGTCAGAATCAGTTCGCTTCGGGCGGATTGCTTCTGATGATCATCGGCGGCTTGGGCGTCTACCTGAAAGCGGTGCCCGAAAGTTTGTGGGAGTGGTTCGTCTCGCAGACCACCATGATGATCACCGTAAAGGACGATGATGCCGCGTTCGTCTGGGTGAAGGAGTGGTTTTTGGAACAGGACTTCCTGAAACGGATTCGCAGGTTGGATCTGGACACGACCCTTCGCGGCGAAGCCCTGGCCATGATTCCGGCGCCGGGAAGGCACTGGTTCTGGTTTGGGGGAAGACCGTTTACGGTGCACTTCTACAGGAGCCGGGAGGCGCAAGGCCGTTCGTCAAAGCGCGATGAGTCGCTGACCTTCAGAACCGTGGGCGGAAGTCAGGAATTCCTCCGGCGGTTTGTGAATGAGGTTATCGCCTGCCATGAAAAGACCTTGCGTCTGGATTCGGCGCTTTTCGTATTCGATGAGTATTGGACGCGAGTGCAGGGATACATTCCTAGGTTGTTGGAATCGGTGATCTTACAGCCGGGTGAGAAGGAAAGACTGACCCAGGATATTGCGAGGTTCAAGGCCTCGCGGAAGCGGTACTCCGATCTGGGGGTGCCCTATCATCGGGGGTACCTCCTATACGGTCCTCCCGGCACCGGCAAGACCTCCCTGGTTTCAGGGCTCGCGCAGTGGTTCGGGATGTCCATCTACTTGATCAATCTCAACGAGTTTAACGATCGTACCCTGGTAAAGGCGGTCAATGATGTTCCCCAAAACTCGGTAATCCTGTTCGAAGACATCGATTGCATGAGCACCGGAAAAGCCCGGGCCGAAGCGGGCGAGCGGACTACGAACAACTGCCTTACAAGCAGAGACGAAAAGGACCCCGTTGCCGCCATGATGAGTGTAACGCTTTCAGGGTTGTTGAATGTTCTGGATGGATTTAGCGCTCCTGAAAACGTTCTGTTCGTCATGACCACGAATCACTATGAAGTTCTAGACCGTGCTCTCTTGCGGCCTGGACGCATCGATTACAGGCTCTGCATGGGAGAGGCCAGCGATCACCAAAAGGTGGAGCTGTACAGACGCTTCTTCCCCAACGCCTCAGAGCTTGAGGCGCTGGAGTTTGTGGGATCCCACTCTCCGGCTGGAACCATGGCGGAGTTTCAGGGGCTGCTGCTGGGTTTGCAGCTGGATTGCCCAGGCTCACTCCTGGCACCCGCAACTTGTATGGACAAGAATCACGGGAACAGATCGTGAAGCTTCCCTAAATGGCTCACGGAAGGGTTCGTCAAAGATGAGGTTCAGGACTGGCGGGCACGGGCTACGTGAAACCACCGTTGCTGCCAGTCCCCCCGCCCCCAAGAACGCCTAATTCATCATTCATACCGCAGCGCTTCGACAGGATGCAGGCGGGCGGCGCGGAGGGCGGGCACCATTCCACTCAAAAGGCCGACGATCAGGAGGATGACCGTGGAGATCCAGATCGTACTCAGCGAAATGACCAGGTGAATGTCGCCCTTACCCGAAGTGTCTTCATAAAGTGGACCGTAGAGCGGCATGGTCCCAATGGCGGCTGCGAGGCCGTAGGCAAGCAGGATTCCAAGCGCGCCCCCCACAAACGCCAGTACCAGCGCTTCCGCCATGAACTGCGCTTGAATGTGCCGCCGCCGAGCTCCCAGTGCGCGCCGCAGACCGATTTCCCTGATGCGTTCATCGACGGCCACCAGCATGATATTCATCAGTCCGATGCCACCGATTCCCAGCGTTAACGCTCCGACAAAAGTAAACAAAGCCTGGAAGCCAATCGTAATGCCATCGATGATGGGGCGGAATTGCTCCCGGCCGAACATCTGGATGGCGCGCTCGTCCGTAGGGGAGAAGCGCTGACGCTTGGCGATGGCGGCGCGCACCTGCGCCATGGATTGCTTTTCGAACTGCGGAGCTTTGGGCTCGAACACCAGCACCGAGGCGTAGCGCGTGTCCCACAGGTCACTGGCGGCAGAGTAGGGAATCCAGGCGCACTCGTCGTCGGAGTTGAAGTAGTTGCTGTCCTGAATCTTGATTTCCATGGTCCCAATCACCGTAAAGCGCACCCCGCTGATTCGCACCGTCTCACCAATGGAAGGTCTGCCGGCAAGAAGCTTTTCCCTTAGGCGATAACCGATAAAAACCACGCGGCGGCGCTCAAGCTCGTCCTCCAGGCTGAGCCAGCGGCCTTGGCTGGGAAGCTCATTCCGCATCTCCCCATACTCAGGGCACACGCCGCGAATGGCAGTGCTGGCCATTCGATCGCCATAAGAAATCGGCAGCCAGCGGACGCTCTCCATGCAAACCGTCTTTACCAGGGGAGCTTCTTCCTGGATATCTTCCACGTCGGCCTTCTCAAATTGCACTTTCTTGCCTGCGCGCTCACCTCCGGCCTGCTCGCTGGTCTGTGCGGGCCAGCAGATGACCGCGCCCTTGCCAAAGGCATCAAATGAAGCCACCACCACCGAGCGCAAGCTGTTCCCATAGGCAATCAGCAAAGCCACTGCGGCAATTCCCCAGACGATGCCAAGCATGGTAAGGAAACTCCGAGTGGGCTGGCGTCGCAGCGAGGAATAGGCCTGTTTTAGGACTTCTGTCAACATTTGGATAATCTCTCGGGCACATGGTTCGCGGCGGAACCGAAAAGCAATTCAAAAGGCAAAACGCAAAGGGCAAAATGCAAAGGTAAAAAGTAACGCTGCTTAACGAATGGTGGATTGCGCCTTTGCGCCTAACCCGGCCTCTGTGCATTTCTATCTGAGGACAAGGAAGCGAGGTTTTCAGGCGACAACCCAATAACCTCAGGCCGCATACCAATGCGAACCCACTTTATGACGAACAGCTCCGCTAGCCATTGCAAAACGGTCTTCGGGAATTGAGATTTTCATTTTGCCTTTTGCCATTTGCGTTTTGCCTTTTGACTTGCACTTGTTCGTTCCTGCCTACAGCTTTCTGATTACTCACCATGGGCCTTACCCTCCCGCCTCAAACCGCAGCGCTTCGATGGGGTCCACGCTTGCGGCTCTTGTGGCGGGGTAGAGGGCGGAAAGTACAGCCACTGTGCCCAACACTGCAAACGAGATCGTTCCGGATTGCCAGGTAGGAAGCATTCCGGCGAAGAAGGAAGGCATGGGGATCAAATCGACCAGTGCGCACAAACCATAGGCAATGATCATTCCCGCTCCGCCGCTGAGGAAAACGATAATCACGGTCTCCACGAAAAACTGTTGAAGGATGGCGCGGGAACTGGCCCCAACGGCTTTACGCACCCCGATTTCGCGAGTACGTTCGCGTACGGCCACCAGCATGACGTTCATCACTCCAATGCCGCCCAGCAGTAGCGTGGTAATTCCCATGGCGCCCAGAAAGTATTTCATAGCGTCCATAAGCTTTGCGAACGCCTTGGCCCCT
Organism: Acidobacteriota bacterium; assembly: GCA_003165315.1. Classification (GTDB taxonomy): domain Bacteria; phylum Acidobacteriota; class Terriglobia; order UBA7540; family UBA7540; genus Bog-366. The sequence goes on along the minus strand of PLSX01000074.1, from coordinate 32,365 downwards.
TCCACCGTGTCCCAGATCGGAGCGGCTTCCTTGTCAAGCGGGTCAAACCTGTGCAGGCGGCCAAGGGCACGTTTTACCTGCCACTTACAGTCTTCATGCTCGGTGAGAGATTTTGGAGTTACCAGCAGTTGGTCAAGGTTAGTTGCGAGCAGAGGAGGCTTGCTGGGAAAGTCGTGGACCATGGCGCTGAAGGGGACAAAGATCTTGTCCACGTCCCAGCCGTCATAGCTGGAATTCTGATCCTTGGCCGCCATGACGCCGATAACAGTATAGGGAATTTCATTGAGAACAATCTTTTCGCCGACTGCCGAGCGGCTGGAAAAGAGCTGCTTTTTGACGTTGCTGCCCAGGAAGGCCACCCGCCGACCCGCTTCCTCATCACCCCAGTCGTAAAACCTTCCCGCCTCCACGCTGATGGAACGGATTTCGGCAAAAGGTGGATACGAACCCGTTACCGTCGGGGTGGCATTGTTGTACAAGCTGCGAACTACCGTGCCCGCACGCTCAAGCTCCGGCAGAACATAGCGGCAGGCGGTGGCTTCCTGCTGAATTGTGGGGACGTCGCCCGCCTCCCATGTCACCTCGCGTCCGGCTCGCAGGCCGCCATCCTGCATGCTCGTCCGGCCATTGAAGAAGATCATCAAATCCTTGGCAAAGGTTTCCTGCTGTCTCTCCTGACCAACCCGCAATCCCTCGCCCGCCGCCACCATGAGGGTGATGGAGATGATGCCCCAGGCAATGCCAAACATAGTCAGAAAGGTACGCAACTTGTGTGCCCACAAGGTGCGGAGCGTATCGAGGAGGAGGTCGGTAAAGATCATGGCTTTCAGCCTTCGGCAATCAGCCTTCAGCTTAGCTCCCCCTCACCCGGCCCCCGGCAACCCTTCCATCTGGCGTAGCTGGTGGAAGCGGGCCTTGACTGGCGGCTGATAGCTGAGAGCTGAGAGCTTCCTACTGCAACACCACCTGCTGCCCTTCCTTCAATCCAGTGATCAGCTCGGTTTTGACGCCGTTGGAGATTCCGAGCTTTACGGGGAGCTTTTGCTTGCCAGTCTTCGTGGCCGGGGCAGGCGTTTCCACATAGGTGTTTCGGTCTTTGTCGTAGATCACAGCCGCTTCGGGAAGTTGCAGCACTTTGGGCTTTTCTTCCTGGATGATTTCGGCGTTGGCCGTCATGTTGGCTTTCAGTTCGCCAGTGGGATTTTGAATGGAGACCTTCACTTCAAAGGTGGTGACGTTGTCCTTTTCCACCCCCATGGGAGAAATCTTGGTGACTTTGCCCTCGAATTTCTTGTCTTTGAGCGACTCCACCACGATACGCGCCCGTTGCCCCATGTAGACCTTGCTGATGTCCGCTTCGTCCACTTTCCCTTTGACGTAGACCTCACTGACGTCGCCCAGGGTCATCACCAGGGTTGCCTGAGAGCCGAGAATCAGGATGGAGCTGACCGCATCGCCCACCTCCACGGCACGGGAGAGCACCAGGCCTTCCATTGGGCTGACGATTGTGGAATTTCTCAGGTCCTCCTCAGCGCTGTCCAAGGCCGCCTGCATCTGGGACACTTGAGCTTTGTTGCGGGCGATTTCCGCCCGGCTGACGGCCAGGTAGCGCTGCGCCGACATCTGCTTGTTCATGCCGAGTTGGTAGGCTTTGTCGGCGTCGTCCAGAATCGAAGCACTCACCAGTCCGTCGGCCGCCAGCTTACGATTCCGCTCGACCGTGGATTTGAGGAAGGGCAGGTCTGGCCCCTCCGCATCCACCTTGTTGCGCTCATAGGTTGCTTGGGCCGATTCCACTGCCGCTTGGGCAGCCTGAAGATTGGCTCGAGCCTCCGCCACGCGCGCCCGCAACTGCTCTTTATCAAGCTCCATCAGAATCTGGCCAGCCTTAACGTGGTCACCATAGTCGGCCAGAATCTTCTCCACAATGCCGCTGGCTTTGGATTTGACCTCCACCTTGACGAGCGGCTCAATCTTGCCCGTCGCCACCACCGACCGGGCCAGATCGCCGCGCGTGACCGCGGCCAACTTGGATGGGTCTATTGCGTTATCAGGACGTAATGCCGCGGCAATGCCAAAGCCGCCACCCACAACGATGACGGTGACAATTGCCAGCAGGTACCATTTCTTTCGCTTGTTATTATGATGATTGGCCATTCCTGTCTCCGGGTTCCAGGGACTATCAGACCCTTCAACATCTCATACGCGCCCAGCCCTGAGAATGTTCCCAGCATCGCCAACCTGGCGGGAAAAGTGGCATGCATGGAATGAGGCGAAACCGGCAATACTCTAATTTAGGGATTGACTTACTTGACTCACCCGTGGTCCCCGGTCGTTTAGCGCCGACCTTGAGGTCGGCATGAGCTGCGGCGTTCCGGGCCAGGTCGGTAGTGTAGGGCCGAACAACGTTCCGCCTGGCCCAGCGCTGCTGGGCCCTGCTGACCTCAAGGTCAGCGCTACCTTACCTGATGACACGGGTGAGCCAAGTAATTTGTTGCCCTAACTTAGACGAGGGATCTTTGCAATGGTCACCAGCGAGGAGATGAACTTACCCAAGGTGGCTTGGGGGCAGAAATACCCGGAAGGGAAGCCGGCAGGCGCGTGATAGGCACAGTTGTCCCTCTGTACCTGGGAGGATATGTCCTGCAACCTATGGGTTTAACCTGGGGTCTAATTGATCCTGGGAGAGCGTGCGGCCGTCATATGTTGAATGCAAGTATTGGGGAAGCTGATGATTTCGATCTCGACGCGTGCCAGCCCGGCGCTCATAAATCCGAGTTCTTTTGCGGCCTCTTGGGAAACATCGAGGACTCGACTGGTGATGCCGGGGCCTCGGTCATTGATCTTTAGCAGGATGGACGCGCGATTCCGGAGGTTCGTGACACGAACCGTTGCGCCAAAGGGAAGTTTCCGGTGCGCGGCGGTAAGCTTATTGTTATCAAATAGTTCTCCGCTCGCTGTGTGTTGCCCCTGGCGTTCCATCCCGTACCAGCTTGCGAGGCCAATTTCACCCTTGGGCGCCATTGCCGGGCGAACGGCCGGCATAGGTCCAACGTAATCGGGTGGCTTCGCTTCAGATTTGGGGGACAGCGCGATAAACCCAACCATCGCACAGCCTATAACCAAATTTCTCATTTGACCTCCAACTTGCAGATTTGCCTCACCCCTGCCATCGCTGGCCTAGGATCGGTTTGAGCACGTGAGGTGTAGGAGACGCATCCATCCTACAAATTTATGCCCGATTTGTCAAGGAGAGTATTAAGTAAGATGGATAGTCTTGCCAGTCGAACCTACCAACCGGTAGGTATCCATTAGTAGGCTCACTGGTCGGGAAATAATAGGCTCGGAATGCCCTGAAGGGGGCAACCTGCCTGAATCCCCCGTGGTTGCCGTACCCCACCAGCCCGCTGGACTACTTTAGGGATGAGGCCAGGGGAGTTCCCTGCGAACCCGATGGCTGCGTGAGCCCGAGTCTTGCTGCCAAAGTAGCTGCTAAATCAATGGGTTGGCACGCGTTGGCGTAATAGCCGGGCTTAAATGCACTGCCCCAAAAGATCAGTGGGACCTGGGCGTCATAATTCCAGGGAGTTCCATGCGTCGTCCCCGTCGCGTTGTAACTCGGTACCGCGTAAGGGGCGTAGACCAGAAAAATGTCGCCGCTCCGCTTGGAATTGAAGCTGTTGGCGGCTTTTCGGGCAATGGGATTATTGGGTAACGTCCCGGTCATAAATTGGGTGCGTGTATAGGCAGCAGCAACCTCCGGAAGCGAGGAGGCAGCATCGGCCGCCACTTCCTCGGCTTTTGCTTCGGCTACATTCCGAGTCCTCAGGGTCTCACGGTTCAGGTAAAGAGAGGTCTCATCCGCGGCCTCAATCCAGGAACCGGCGCCGAAGGCTTGCATCAGGGCTTTTTCCGCCGCATCGCGGATGGATGCAGGATGAGCCATCCCCATGCCCAGTTTGTGCTCTTGAATGAAAGCGGGTGTGGGCGCCACGCCATGATCAGCCGAAAATGCGATCCAGACGTTGTTCAGGCCCACCAGCTTGTCAAGGTCGGCAAAAAACTCGGCGAGGTAGTGGTCGGTTCGCAGGGTTGCGTCCGCCACTTCGGGGCTATAGGGGCCGAATTGATGGCCAATGTAGTCATTTACGCTCAAGGAGAGGGTCAGAAGATCGGTTTCCGGTCCCTTGCCCAGCCGCTCACTTCGGACGGCATCAGCGGCAAAGGCGAGTTCAATCTGGTTCATAAAGGGTGTGCTGTCAAGCCAATGCAGGTACTTGGGACCAGGGCAAGGCTCTTCCTCAGCGCCTCGGAGTTCTGCGAAGGGTTTGGCGTGATCCGCCCCGGGAGTCTCCGCCAGCGCCTGCCATTTCTGCCCACAATACGGCTTCGAGGGGGGCTGCTGATTGAAGTCATTGACCCAGGCGGGCAGCGCCGGCATGTAGTAGCTGCTGGTGACAAATCCACCCGATTCCGGATCGTACCAATAGGCGCCGGAAGGATCATGCCCGCCCATCAAAACCGCGGCGCGATCCTTTAGCGATATGGAGATGACCTTGGCCTGGAAGTTGGTGGCCAGGCGCAGTTCATCGCCCAGGGTGGAGGCTGTCAAATTGCGAGGGGAAAAACCCGGTGCGCCGCCGGCCTTCTTGCTGCCCGCCACCACGTGGGTGCTGGGATCTTCGGCGCAATAGACCTTGCGCTTCAGTTCGCGGTCATACCATTCATTCTCAATAATTCCGTGGGCATAGGGATAAGTGCCCGTCAGCAGGGTGGCGTGCCCGGGACCGGTGATGGTGGTGGCGTAGTCATACCGGCAGTCGGTGAAGACGGCGCCGCCATCCAGCAGTCGGTTGAAGCCGCCTTTAACAAAGTACGGCCGAAAGCGCATCAGGTAGTCGTAGCGGAACTGGTCAATCACCAGCACCACCACCAGCTTGGGGCGGGTGGGGAAACCGGAAACGGCCTCAGGCTTGAGCGGCCTGCTCCAACCAAGCAGAATGATCGCCACGAATGAAGCAAGAAAGGTTCTTCTCAGCACCTGATATCCCTCCTGAAATTAGACCCAAAGTCTATCAGACAGACCACCCGCCTGTCGCGTCTTGCTGGTTACGTGGGGTGGGCGTTTTCATAAAGCTGCTTTCACTGCTGAGGCGCTTTGGGGCAAATGCGAAAGCAGGGAATGCCTGGCCATGGATATTTTGTCATCATGTTTTAGAGGTGCGATTCCCCGTCAATGGCCCGAGGCTGCGAGAATCCTGAATATAACGTCCACTTGGGATACACATCCTGCTCACCTGTTCCGTAAACCTCATGATTTCAGCCATAAAGTCGCAATCGTCACTCAACATATTTTTCATCGATCTTTTGTTTTCATACATATCGCCGGATGCACCTTCATTTTTGGAACAGAAACCAGAAGTCTGGACCTGGAATTTGGAATTTTGAGCCCTCCCGATCGCCGCTGATTTTGAAACTCATTTCCGAAGTGTGCTTCCAGGCATTGGCGCATGAAAATTTTTCCGTTCCTTTTTTTTCATATATATCCCCGGATGCACCTTCATTTTTGTGAAACGGGACAGGGGATAAGAGACACGGGTGCGACATCGAGAAATTGATCCGTCCTCGCAAACCCCCTCCCCGATAAGGAATGATCCAAGGCAATTCCCCGGTGAGTTTCCCTCGACCTATCCACTTGGTATTTTCCCGTCCCTTTGTTTTCATACATATCGCCGGATGCACCTCCATTTTTGAAATAGAAGTCAGGAGCTAGAAGTTAAAGTCATGACTTTCTTGGACGCCGTAGGCTTCTGGCCTGGGGATTCCAAAGGGGCTTTCCGTACGATTTGCCCCCGTGCTTTTCTGCGTTCCTTTGTTTTCATCAACATCTCGGGATATACCTGCAAGGAGCGATGACAGGAGCTAGAAGACAGAATCATGACTACTCGTGCGGGAACAGGCTCCGCAATGCGGCTCTCCCAGGCACCTTTCCATGCATTTAGCATGAACAATTTTCTGCGTTCCTTTGTTTTCATGAACATCGCCGGATGCACCTTCATTTTTGAGAATAGAAGGCAGGATTCAGGAGTCGGGAGCCAGAATTCCGGCCCACTCCCCCGCGACCTTCCATCTACCACCTGCCACCTACCATCTACACCCGAAATAAGGCCCCAATTTGAGTGTGCCTTTTTTACCTTCCCTTTGTTTTCATACATATCGCCGGATGCACCTTCATTTTTCGCAACTCTTTGCCATCCAGTCCCTGCTTCTCAGGTCGAGCGGCGCGGAATCTCAATCGCCGTGGTCTTCCTCGCCCCGCTTGTTTCAAGAGGCCCATCGCCTTTGCTCGACCCAAGGGACCAGTTTTTAACGATCCTTTGTTTTCATACATATCGCCGGATGCACCTTCATTTCTCGTTCTTGTGTTAGGAGAAATAAGGGGATTGAACTCACCCGCGAGGCCGGTCCTCTAATAAAGAGATGCTCACCCCAGGCCAGACACAGTTCGGTGCATTCCTTCGAATTGGTTCGATTGGGAAAGATCCGGTTCGGGGGAGCGTGGGGGAGTTGGCCAACGGCATGGCGGCGCCTCGCGATGAGCAGCCCAACTAGTATACACTCTAGCCTAACGTTGTCAAGAGACACAATGTCCCGCCGGGGCAAATTCGAACGGTGAAAGCGACTTTACCGCTGAGGCGCTGAGGCAGAGGGTAGGATGCTCTGGGTCGGCAAGCAGTGTCTCCAAGCCCAGTCCGTAAAGTCAATTAATCGTTTCTCTGTGCCTGTGTGTCTCTGCGGTGAAGTTGCTTAGGGGCGGCGGAATCTGCTTGGGACAATGATGATGGACACAACTCCTATTCAGCGGTACTTGCCGGAATGAAGCAGCGTTTTGACTTCATCGTGATTCCCCAGGAAGCAGACGAACAACTCCGCTGGCCGGTCCTGAAAAATGAAGCGGAGTGAGACATTGTCCCGACACTCGAAAATCTTGTCGCACAATTTACGAATCCCGAGCCCACTGTGCACGTGAGGGCGGCCAAACGAATCCGGCAATTCGCACAGGGCGAGCAGGCACTCCGCTCTTTCGTTCTTCGGAAGGCTCTTTAGGCGTTGAAATACTGCGGGGTCAATCGATAGGAGCTTACTCAAGCTGTTTCCTCAGTTGCTCCGCGGAGACCGTCACGAGTTTCCCTGAACGCTTGAGCCGGCGATAGCGTTTATCGGTCGAGTCCACGAACGCGGCGATCTGCTCGGGAGTGGCCGCGTATTCGCGTTGGGCGTAGTCGGTGGATTCAACTTCCACCCGGCGCAGAGCAATGATTTCAGCCCCGCGGATGATTCCGATGTCCTGGCCGCGCGCTGCAGCGTCCAGCCAGCGGCTCAAATTCTTCTTCGCGTCCGTTATAGTAAGAGTCTTCATAGAGTCTTTATACAGTCTCTAGAGAGTATTGTCAAATCCTCTGCCGGGGCGTACGCGTTGGCGGAAAGACTAAAACACTTCGCGCGTTTTCTTCACTTGTTGCGAGCTGGAGGCTGATCGAAACCTGTGGTAAAAACCTCCTTTGCCGCGCTGGAGTAGATTGATTTGAAGCCCGCCCGAGTTTTCAATATGCCTGGTATGTGTGGGCATCGGAACGGGCAACTACCTCGCGGTAGAATACACAGCCATCAGCAGAGTGATCTCCGGCTGCGTGAGGTTCCGATGTGGCGTCAGCCCTGCTTAACCCTTACGATCGTTATTTTCTTCTCGGTTTTCCCGCGGTCTGTGAATGCGAGCTACAACCAAGTGGACTCCGTAGGGCCGGGCTTGAGCCCGGGCCGCGCGTCCGTATCGGACCGTGCATCCGTAAAGGCGGGTTTATCCCGCCATGCACCCGTAACGGCGAGTTCACCACGCCATGGCGGCGTAAAGCCGCCTCTACAAGCCGCCCTGATGGGCGGCGGCGCTGTAGCGGCGGTCTCTGACCGCCGCCCGGCGGTGGGGACACCGCCGCTACAAAAGGCCCGCCTCCCAACGACTTCGGGAAACGTCGCGGTCGGCGCTACGACCGCAGCCGGAGCAGGGCCCGGTACCGACGCAAGCCCGGCACCGACGCAAGCCCGGCAAAGCCCTTCACCCAAGAGCAGGTCAGCAATATTGTCCGCGACGGCTTCGGAGATGAATCGGGCGCGAAGCTGATCGAGCGGCGCGGGATTGATTTCGCCCCGACCGATGACTCTATCCAAACCCTCAAAACCGCAGGCGCAAGCGAGGCTTTTATTAACGCCCTGCGCGCCGCCGTAGGGCCGGTCTTGAGCCCGGAACATGCCGCCCTCAAGGGCGGCTCTACGACTGCCGGTCCGCCCCCCCAGCGCGAAGAAGCCCCTGAACCAGGTTCAGGTTTTCGCCCTGCTGGCGAGCCAAGTGCCAAGCCACCGGGTCACCATGCTGGTCCAGGAACACGGAATCGATTTTGACCCCGCGGATGACTATCTTCAGGAAGTCCGCTTGGCCGGCTGGCGCAGAGCCGGGTTTCAAGCCCGGCGATTCACGTCCATTCTCGCCGATGTTCCTGATATGCCGAAACGCCAAGCGGCGCTTTGCGCCAGCCCATCAATAACGAATTGGCCGTGGCCACCTCCAGGTCACACAACCTCAGGCGCCGGTCGATTTGACGGTGGACCCTTATTGTGCTACAATGTAGCTCACTAGGAGAGTGAATGATGCCAGAAAATTCAATTGTCCGCGCCAGAATCAACGAACAGATCAAAGACGAAGCGGCCGCCGTGCTGGAGGCGATGGGTCTTACCGTTTCCGACGCCTTCCGCATGATGATGGTGCGGATCGCGGCGGAAGGGGCGCTGCCCTTTGAACCGCTTATTCCGAACGCAAAAACCGTTGCGGCAATGAAGGCCGCGCGCCGTGGTGAACTTACTACGGTGGTGAAACCGAGCAAGCTGCTGGCGAGGCTGAATGCGGACGATTAAGTTCACCAGCCGGTTCAAACGCGACTACAAACGCGAGAAGGCGGGGCGCCATGGGAAGACCCTTGATGTAATCCTCATGGCCGTGGTTGATCTACTTGCCGCTGACGCGGTCCTGCCGCACCACAACTTCGATCATCCCCTTTCAGGCGAATGGGACGATTTTCGCGATTGCCATCTCAAACCCGACTTGATTCTCATCTACCGAAAGCCGGATGCCGCCATCCTGGAACTCGTCCGCCTTGGCTCGCATAGTGAGCTTGGCCTATAGGCCGGCTGGCGCGAGCCGCGTAGCCGCGAAAGATTGTGGCCCATGGCGACAGCCATGGGATTAGCGCAAAGAATAAACGACGAAGCCCCGTCAGGGGCGACAGAAACGTTTGCCGCAAGCAATGACTCTGCCGCCCCTGCCGGGGCTTGAAATTAGACTGAAATTCCATGCTCTTCCCACGGCTTTCGCCGTGGGCCACAGTCTGCCGGCCCCGCCGGGCCTAAGCACACTCGAGATGCCCCTCGCGCTAAACGGACCTTCCCTAATGGGGCAGAAAGTGTATTCGTTGCACGCTGGAACAATCCCTCCATCCCACACGCAGACGCCTGCGCCGGTTTAACCTTGACACAAATCCTCGCTGGCTGCTAACTACCATACCCGGTCATAATTGATCCGAACGATACGATGATTCATTTCGCTATCCATAATTTTCTGAAGAAAGTGGGCTCCAATAATGAACAGGCGGACTTTTAATGAATTGGTGGGATTGGGTGTACTGGGAAGCATGGCGCGACCCCACGAGGGTGTTGCGAATCAAGGTGTGCCCGCGGCAGGAGCAATAAAGGCCGACCAGGGCCGCCCACGCTGGCCGGATCAGGTCTACCGCCGCAGCCTGGTGGACATGCACGTTCCCGATTGGGACCCGGCGCTGCTCTCCAAATTCGATGCCAATGACATTGTGAAGACCATTGCCGATGCCGGCTTTCAATCGGTGATGCCCTACGGCAACTCGTGCACGGGCCTCACCTATTGGCGAAGCAAGATTGGCCAGATGAACCGCAACATGAAGGGCCGCGACTTTTTCGGCGAGTATGTGCAGGCCGCGAAGAATAACGGCCTCTATTCCGTGGCCTACTATTGCCTGATTTATGACAACTGGGCGTACGAATACCATCCGGACTGGCGCCTGATGCCCGACGATGACAGCATCCCCTCGCACCCGCAACGCTACGGATTTGCCTGCCTCAATTCGCCCTATCGCGAACACACTCTGGCCTGCCTGCGCGAGCTGGTGGGCAACTACGACTTCGAAGGCATCTTTGTGGATATGCCGCTGTGGCCGGACGTCTGCTATTGCGCGCACTGCACGGAGCGCTTCCGCCGCGAAGATGGCGCAGAACCAACGCGCATCGTCGATTGGGACGACCCCACATGGAGAAAATTCCAGGCGGCCCGCCAGCGCTGGATGCTGGACTTTGGAATGTCGGTTTACCACACCATTAAGGAGACGCGCCCCATCAGCGCAACCTTGAACTACGCCGGAGCGCTGCACAATTGGAGGTTTGGCTCGCCACTGGAATTGCACGACGCCATGGATTACGTCTGCGGCGATTTTTATGGCGGGGCGGCTCAGCACTCCCTGGTGTGCAAGACCTATCACGGCTTGACGCGCCATCGCCCGCTGGAGTTCATGACCTCGCGCACCCGCGACTTGCGCGACCACGTCACCACCAAACCTTTTGATGAGATCCGCAAGGAGTCCGCCGTGGCGCCGCTACACTCCGCCGCCTTCATGATGATCGACGCCATCAACGTGGACGGCACCATCAACCACGACCTGTACAAGTTCCTCTCCGGGTTAAATGCGGAGCGCGCTCCACTTGAACCTTTCCTGGGCGGCGATCTGCTGGCGGATATCGCCATCTACTTTGACAAGGAGTCGGTGTATAACCCGCTGGAACAGAAGATTCGTGTGGGGCAGATTCGCAATCTGGAGGATTGTCCCCACCGCGACGCCGTGATTGGTCTGGCCCGCATCCTGCGCGAGGCGCATATTCCCTTTGGCGTCGTCACCAACGCCAACCTGGACCAGCTGAACAAATACCGCGCCGTTTTGCTTCCGAGCTTGCTGGAAATCACCGCCGCGCAGGCCGACCAGTTCCGCAAATTTGTGGAAGCGGGCGGAGTGCTCTATGCGAGCGGACCGTCGTCGCTCGACCGGTTTGATTCCAATGGGCCGCGCTTCCTGCTGGAAGATGTCTTCGGCGTGCGCTACACGGGGACGGTGGGCGGGAAGCTTGCGGGAACGGCAGGGGGCGCGGGCGGCAGCTTCTCCGGTGAAGCAACGCCGGAAGCGTGGCGCACGTCATGGACCTATCTTTCACCCAAGGATGAAGCGGTGCAAAAGCTCCTGTGGCCTCAGAAGGAATTGAGCTTTCCCGGGCCCATGCTGAAAGCCACGGCCCTTCCCGGCGCTGAAGTTTTGGCCACCATCACCCTGCCCTTTGCGCCGCCGGATCAGGGACGGCCCATCGGCAGCCGCTTCGGGGCGATTCACAGCAATCCGCCGGCACTGACTCCGGGCACAGACCCCGGTGTAGTTTGGAATACTTTTGGAAGAGGGAAGGCAATCTGGGCCGCGGCCCCAATCGAAAGCAGCAGCGAGGCCGTGAACGCCCGCCTGGTTCTGGCGTTGCTCAAACGCCTGCTGCCCGGACCTTACTGCTTTGAGGCAGACACCCATCCAACCGTGGAAATGACGCTCTTCCACCAGGAAGACAAGAAGCGATTGCTGGCGGGCCTGCTGACCATGCAGCAGAATTTGCCGCCATTTCCGGTGGCCGCCACGGTTCGGGTGAAAGTGCCGAGCGGCAGGAGAATCACCGCTGTCACTCACCTGCCGGAACGCACGCCGCTGAAATTCAAAACAGTGGGCGCCTATGCGCAGTTTGAGTTGGAGCCGTTCACCGCCCTCTCCATGGCGCTGCTGGAATACGAATAGAGCAGCAACCTCCGGGGGCGCGAGGTTTGGTAACAGGCGGGCTTTACGATTGGCGTGAGGCCCGCTCCTGCAGTTCATTCACCACAGGTTTTAATTCACCCACAATAAATCCATAGGCGAAGATGCCGGCCAGCAGGATTCCAGTCGCAAGGGCGAAAGAGGAAAGATACGCGCCGGTTCGGGCGATGAGGAAGCCGGTGACGACGGGCGCCAACACGCCACCGATGTTGCCGGCAAAGTTTTCAAATCCTGTCCAGGTGCCGACCTCGTTGGGCGGGGCACAGCTCTGGAGAATCGCGAACATGTTGCCATTGGCCAAACCGACAAACGCACCCCCGATGAGGCAGGCAAGCGCTCCCAGCGGGCTGGCCACCCGGGCGGCGGGAATCAACATCACGCCACACAGAAACGCGGCCCCCAGCATGGTCTTGCGCGTGCGGGTTTCATTCCAGCCGCGGCGAATCAAGGCGTCAGCGATCCATCCTCCCAGAGGCTGGCAGACGCCAAAAACTAGGTATGGCATTGCCGCATAAAAGCCCGCGCGCACCAGGGTCAAATGGCGGACGGTAACGAGATAGTCGGGGATCCAGGTTACGAACAGGTACCAGTAGTAGTCGTAACAAAAAAAACCGATGCAAATTCCCAGAAGATTGCGATTGAAGTGGATTCGCTGTTGAGGTGGCGCGTCAGAATCGACTCGGACGCTCGGAGCGCCTTGCAGATTTTGGGGAGCGGCGAGAATCCAGGGGATAACCCAGAGAACCGCCGTGAATCCAACCAGGGCGAACATGTTGCGCCAGCCGCACCACGTGATGAGAGCGGCGATCAGGGGCGCCCCCACTGCCAATCCCAGGCGGGTGCCACTATCGAAGAGTCCGGAAGGCAGGCCGCGATCGGTGGAAGGGAAGAGCAGGCTTACGATTTTGGTTCCGCCGGGAAGATAGACCGATTCACCAATACCCAGTACAATTCGCAGCAAAATCAGCACCAGCAGGCTGCCCGCAAAGCCCGTAAATCCACACGCAAGCGACCACAGGGCAAAGAGCCCGGCGTAAAGCCAGCGGAGATTCCATCGGTCTGCGCACCAGCCAATGGGAATCTGCATCAAGGCGTAGGACCAGAAGAAAGCGGAAAGCACTAACCCCTTGATTTCAGGTCCGAGATGCAGATCGACGGAGATCAGCGGCAAGGCGACGGAGATGGTGGCGCGATCAAGATAATTGATGAAGGAGGCGACAAAGAGCAGACCGACAAGCAGCCATCGGCGGGAATTCGAAATCGGCAAAAGACCTGCGCCGAATGCGCGCTCGACCGAAGAATCTTGGACTGGTTTGCTCATCGCCCTCTCTCTGCCAGAGTTGCGGCAGCATATCGCAATCCACAGGAAGGTCAAGGGAAGAAAATTACTAGCCGCTGCCGATTAACGAAATAGGGAACTGCCTGGGCGCCTTTGGCATGAATGCAAGCGCCAAAAATGCGGCTTTGGGCCCTGCGGTTGAGCGTGATGGATTTTATAATCCAGTGAGTCTTTCCTGGGGCAACGGGCTGGAAATGTCTCGCATCAGAAGTTAATGAGACGATATTTCTAATCATGGTCCGGCCACGAGGTGGCATGGTGCTGCGCTCGTTTATCCTCACAGGTCTTTGTCTGTTGGTTCTCCTTGCTCCCTGGAACGTGACGGGGGGAATCATGACGAACCCGGGAGGGACCCCGGCGCTCACCTCTACGCACCACCCGGTTTCACTGCAGGGCGCGACCTCGCGAGGCACAGGCCATGCTTCCCACCCCATCGCTGACGACGGTGTGACTCATTTCACCAGGGGGCTTCGACCCCTTGAGTTTCTTCCCTCCTCGACCCTTTTCCTTTCCTGTCCGCTCCTTTCAGTGCCAGGGGCAGAGAAGGACCTTCTCAGCTTGACGCAACGACGGCGCGAATAGAATCTCAGGACAACTTTGCGATGGGCGGCCGGTGGCATCTCTGCGCCGGCAAGGCGATCGTCCATCCTCGCGCCAGGCCGCAGTGTGCCTTAGGCAGTGCGGGGACTGACCGAACGAACCACAGGAGGGCATCGATCATGTTGAGAGAAGAACCGCAAATTGGCATACCAGGCGTTATCCTTCCACGCGGAATGGCAGTAGTGATTGATCAAAACCGAACTGATCTTCAGGCCTACACGGCGGCACTGCGGAAAATGGGTTTTGAGGTGACACCCTTTACGAGTTACCAGGAAGCTTTACTCCGGCTGGAACAAGTGACACCGGACTTTGTTTTTGTTGACCAAGGCACTGTGGCGTTTGAAGCGCGCGGGTTTGTAGCAAATGTGTTGGCGCGAAACCGGTACACTCCTGTGGTAGTGTTGGCACGAAGCCTGCATATGGGCTGCTACCTTGAGGCAATGCAATTGGGCGCTGTGGATTACGTGGAGAAGCCGTTGGCCTCCGCCGAATTGGAACATCTCGTGACGACGCATTGGCAGCCTCGCATGGCAGCCTTACGGAGTACGGCTTAGGAGGATTTGGTGGCGAGCCCCCGACGCGCAATACACTTTAATGAATAGGCTCTTTAGGTGGGGTGAACTGACTCCTTCTTAAGTGATAGCATCTGATGCAGTGCGGGAGCGAATGCCCGGCAAAGACCTTAGCTGACGACTTAGTAACCAAGGTCTCCAGATCGATGTCGAGGGTCAAAGAAATCGGCGTCTGGTTCTGCAATAGTGTTTAATTATTCAACACGGTTTGTCCTTCGATCGATGTAAGTCATTTTTTATCTTCAATTTGAATGGATTCCTGCCTCTGTCAATTCTTGCGATAATTAAGTAAGAAATTCCTTGACAACTATTTATATAAAGATTACTGTTCGGAAGTGCCGCGTGCTCTGCGGCAGACTTCTTATTGCATAATTTCTGCCTCGGGGGTTTGGCCACGCGATTTGAATCAGAGATCGGTTCCCGATCCCCTCTGCGGTTACCAAGGCGCTTCCGGGCAGAATCACCCAGAGCGAATTATAGAATCTGCAATACTCTTATCCTAGGCATCAACGGCTCGCGGTCGCTCAGTGAGTTGTGAAACTCTTGTGTGGTTGCCAGTTGGCACGGATCGGAGGCATCCCCTGGGTAGGTCCACCACTCTCATTCTGCATGCCGCGCTAAGATCCATTTCCTCGCGTCGGCATGTTCTCCTTCCTGGACCCAGGGAGCGACGATGGTGACCTTGCGCTCGGTAGAATTCTCGAATTAAAGCAATCGATTCAGATGCCCCGGTTTAAGGGCAGAGAGGGGGGCCTTTCCCTCTGCCAGCCGGGCATAACCATCGTAGGATTTGGAAAAGCTGTCCGTCCAACCCGGCATGGAGAATTGACATGACAAGTGACGTCTTCGCCCAACAAGGAATCGAGTTTTCTGTTCGATCTAAAAAGGTCCTTCTGGTCGATGAGGAAGCTGGCGACTTGAGGATCCTGCGCTTGACCCTGGAAGGCCAAGGATTTGATGTCCTCACCTGCACCAGCTATGAAGCCGGCATTCTCCTCCTGGACGCGGAGCCTTTTGACTTCGTGGTTGTGAGCCAGGGCAGCCACGCCTTTGAGGGGCGCACGGTGCTGGATCGATCCATGCAATTGGATCGCTGCCGGCCCGTTCTGGTGCTGACACGCTGCATTGATATGCGCTGCTATCTCGAAGCCATGCAATTGGGTGCGGTGGATTACGTGGAGAAGCCCATTCCACCCGCCGATTTACTAAGGTTTGTGCAAGTGCACGTTGCCAGCGGAGAATTCAAAATCAATGAAACCACCGCTTGAGTGGTGGCCGGATCCATTTAGAAATAGTCACCCTCTTGAAACCGCAATCAACATGGATATTCCTTGTGGGGATCTTTATGAAACCTCCAATAATCAGCTCCATAAAGTCCCAGCCTTAACGTCTTAAAGCGGATATCCCCGACATTTCCTCAGGGAGGATTGTAACTTCCAACCCGGCAATATAGTAGAATGGAGCAGGGCTTAGATCGTGCCTTGGGAAATCACCCTACCCTCGCGCTTCGAATGAATTGCACGTTTGCCGCCGGAGCTCAGGGATGGATGCCCCACGTGCCATAGCAGAGAATATGTCCCAATCACTTCCTGCTGTACCACCACTCACGACGTTAACCCTAAGCGCACAGGCTGGATTCCGCCTGAAACAAATCCGCGAGCGTTTTGGCCTAACCTTGCGCCAGGTGGAGGAAGCAAGCCTGGAAATTGCTGATGCCGAACGCAGTTCCGAGTATGTGGTTTCCACCGCGCGCCTCAACCAGATTGAAAACGACGGGTCGCTCCCCAGCATCTACAAGTTTTACAGTCTGGCGGTGATTTACCGGCTAAGCATCGAAGAGATGATGGGGTTGTATGGAATCAACCTTGCCAAGATGGAGCAGCACCGCCATGCCACGCTGCAGTCATCCACCCATCTTTTTACCGTCGAAGTCGGGGACCCGGCGCGTCCGATCCGTTTCCCCATCCGCTTCGATCCGGGGTTTCGGCCGGAGAAAACCGCATTTCTCTCCCGCTTGATTGAATCCTGGGGTGAGATTCCCGCGGGATTGCTGAGCCAGCTCGATTTCAAGAAATTCCGCTATGGCTTTATCGGCTTGGAAGATCAGATGATGGTTCCGCTATTGCGACCGGGATCCGTGGTGCAGGTTGACGACACGCGGCGCAAAATTGTGAACTCCGGGTGGCTGACCGAATTCGACCGCCCCATCTATTTCCTTGAACTGCGGTACAGCTACGAATGTTGTTGGTGCTACCAGCGCGGCAAGGAAGTGACTCTGTTGCCTCACCCGCTATCTCCCGCCGGGCCGCAAACTATCCGCATTCCCGATGATGGCGAGGTGTTAGGGCAGGTCGTCGGCGTCGCCATGCGGATCGTGCAATAGGGGCCACAGATCGGTTTCGCGAAGAATTCTCAGCATGATTTCGATGTTTTTGTCAAAAAGGTCCCGCGCCAGCGGATGGCAGCCCTCCGGGGGAAGGATCTGGTAAGACTTAAGCCGTTTCCAAACCATTACCAACCGTGTTTTGTCCTCCTTCAGGGATTCAAAAAAATTCAATAGATCTTCGGTTTGCTCCTTCAGAGGCAGGGTGACGAGTTCCCCGAAAATTTCCATGTGGCACTGGTGCAAGCCCTTGTTGACCACTTCCGGGGCATAGCGCGACTCCAATCCAAAGTGGTGGTACCGCCCGGTGTTATAATCGCGCAGCGAAGCCATGTAGACCAGCCGGCTGAATTGCCCATGGACTCCCACCAGCGTGCGCTCCTTAAAATCTCGCGCCAGTTGTTCCACTTCCTCCGGGTTTGCCGGGGTGCTTGAATTTGTGAATAGTTCGTCAGCCATAATTTTAGGAGGCGGCGGGGATTCCCCGCCGGCTGCTCACGTGGCCATTATACATGGGCAAGAGCCCGGCCGCTGCCCCGTGCATCAGCCGGGTTCGCCCGAGTGCCCCCGCGTCCGCTGCCATCATGCGCGCATAGCAAAGCGAAAGCGCGTATCTTCTCCAAACCATTGCAGGTAGTTTGTTCCCCAGGCGTTATTGAACAGGTTGAAGTGGATGCCTTTGGCCAGGTCGGGTTGGTCCGTGGAGTAATAGATCGGCGACTTTCCTCCCAGTTGCACCACCGGTGCGTCGAGCGTATCAATGGAAAAGATTCCGCGCGAATCCTTGTATCGGAGGCCGCGGGATACGGCGTGGATTTGCCGGCCCCCACCGCGGACCACATCAAACGGTGACACCCAACTATCCACCTTTTCCAGCATCCATCCTTTGGGCTCCTGCGCCTGGGGAAGGAAGCTGAGCCACAGAGCTTCGGGAAGTCGATTGGCAGCTTTATTGAAGCAGGAGAAATCAATCTGAACCTCGGGGTTGGCGTCGGGAAGGAATATGTCAAGATACATTTTTGCCGGCCATGCGACCCGGCCGGATTCTTCCGCCTCTGCGTCGTCAATTCGCAATTGCGCCAGGAGACGATGGCCCCCTTCCACTCTACCGGACCAGCACTCGGCCAGGGATGAGGTCCATACCTGGCTCTCCGCGCCAAAGTTCTCAATCTTAGGCTTGCCGAAATCCAGCACGGACCACCAGGTTTTCACGGTCACGTAGTCATGTTGATATTGGTCGTAATCCGCCTTGGACAATGTTTGGTATGAGAACAGCGCCAGCGGGTTCGCCGCGGAGGCCCATTCGCGCCCATCGATCTTCGCGCGCAGTTTTTGGATGGCGCCGGTTTGGGGATCCAACGCGATCACCCAGTGGGCGGCTTCGATCTCCGAACCGGCTTGGTGTGGATTGAGGCCTGCGCGGTCGGGTTCGACGGGTTTAAGCCCGGTCAGCCGCACGCGGGCCTCGCTTTGCAACGTTTCGGGGAGGCTGGCCACGCCGTCGTCAAGGTCCTTGCGCTTTTCGGCCCAGCTTTCTTCCGCCACCCGGAACGTGGGCAGGACCAGCGCGGCGCGCAGATCCCTGGGTGTGTAGTGCTCATAATCTTTCAGCGTCTTGGTATCGACTCCCCAGGTGTGCTCAGCGCAAAGCGCCAGACGGCGCAACAAGCCGCGATCGATCGAGTCTCCCAAGCCGAATTTGCCGTGGGCCAACCATTCCTGGCGAAGTCGCGCCACCTCGCGATAGCGGGCCACTTTGATGGGGTCGCTCGCGACGCCGTAAATCCATGTATCGCCAATTTCCCGGGTTACCACCGGCAGGCTGCTGCGATAAGGCTCAACCGCCGCCGCAATTTCACTCAGGTTTGCCGCCGTCACCCGGGCATGGGGGAATTGCTTGCGCAGATCGGCGTAAATCCTGGTGATCTCTTCCACGGAGTGCGGCCCGGAATTGTCGTTGCGAACCTCCACGGCCACGGCGAGGTCGGAATTGGGCACTTGGACGACTCCCCCGTAGGAGTGGTGGTACATGAGGACCAGGGACGCTCCCTCCGGGTCCTGCCAGACGCAGAGCGGTGGCACGTCGGGAGGAGTGCTGGCATCGTTCACGCCAATATCGAGGAACTTCACTCCATGTGCGGCGAGGGGGCTTATGAGTCCGCGCGAATGGCCGGGCACGTCGGTCATCTTCGCGCCAATTGTGGCGCGGCCGAAGCGTTGGTCCAGCGACTTTGAAAATCCCAGCGCTCCCTCGATCATGGAGCGGTCCATGAATTCCGTTTCCCAGGTAAAGGCCAGCGCGTGCCACGCCAAGTCGCCTGCCGCAACTGCCTTCTCCGCGCGGCGGCGCCCGTCGCTCGACGCTTGTTCCAGGTATTCGTAGAGAATCCACGATCCCGTGGTCCAAACATAGTGGTCCGCGCCCGACCGGCGCGCGAATGCAGCAATCTCAATTGCCTGGGGGAAGTATTTTTCAAAATATTCGCGCATGATGCCCGCCTGCGTGTCCGCAAATCCCACGTCCAGGTGGCACTTGAACATCACCAGCACCCGCTTCACTTCCTGCGTGTCCGCTACCATCGCAGAGGCTTGCAGAAGATCCGGCCGGCTCGAAAGCGTCCCGCCCGCGGCCAAAAGGCTCTTTACGAAATCTCGTCTTCTCATGTGTCCCCCTGTATGAACCGATATGAATTCCTCCGGATGATTATTGACAAACCCGGTGCGGCCCCTAGTAGAGCGCTTTTATGGCGTGTTTGCAATGAGAGGTTTTGTCCCATGGGAGTTTTGCGGGTCGCGTAGCCCAGGGAGCCCGGACGCCGGGTTGAGCCCGGGCCTCCGGCAAATAGTTAAAGGGACCGGGATGACAACTAGGAGGCGGTCTTGGCGTCTACGCCTGCTTCCGCTTTCCATCTCCCATTTGAGCTAAGTGCCTATATTTTCATATATATCGTGGTTTCTAAAACTAAGTTAGTTGTTTTCATCAACATCGTGGGATATGTCAAAATGTCGTTTCGCTCTTCCTTTATTTTCAATAACATCGTGGGATATATCTTTAATTTTTAATTCCTTTTTTTGCTGGCTTGGATTTCTAGATAATCGATAAACCATTTATTATCAGCTTTATAAGCCTCTCTTCGAATCTCTTTGATCTCCAATAAGCCCTTTTTTTTATAGATATCGTGGTTTTCAGCGAATTTTTCCAGACCCAAGGCTTCCCTCCAGACGGACCACTTTCTGCATTTTGATACGGGGCTTGCGTTCGGCAATGCTCCAATCGTGAGGAATAGACCACCCGATTCCCGCAAAGTGCGCGAATTTATGCATAAATTGTCCCCCCGTCCCGCCAAACCTCGCGAAGATCTTGTCATTTTGGGTCGGCAAAATGTCGTTGCTTTGTTTGTTTTCCTAGACATTCCGGCTTCGGTCCTTAAAAAGAGAATTCTCCTTTTGAACAGGCCTCGAAAGAGATTTTTGTTGGATTGAGATGCGGGGGAATCGCCGCGAGTCCGGGCTGCTGGAAAGGCGCGGCGACCGTGGCAGTACCGTTGTTTACCTGTCGGCCGGGTGAAACCCGCAGGGGTGGGCCACCCTCCAGAATCAAGCAGATCATGCAGGAGAGGAACCTTTGCCGGGTCCAAGCCCGGCTCTACTTTGGGAACGAAAATTTGAGTTCGCGGCCGAGTGAAAACACTGGTTTTTTGCGGCTGCGAATCAGCTTGGCACTTTCTGACAGGCCCGAGATTAGAACCGGCATGGCGATAGTGGAGTCGCAGTGAACGGTAACCATGCTGGCGTCGTGGGCAATCTTGCCCCAGCTTTGTGCTTCTTCCAACGTGCAGCCGGAGAGGCCGCCCCAGTGCGGTGAGTCGGTCACGACTTGAATCGCGTACTTGTGGCCTTCGGTGGAGTTGCGCATGAAGGCCGCCGTTACTTCCGTTTGCTGCACAAAGTTCTTGGGAGTACCGCCGCCAAAATAGACCACACCGCTGCTGGGGGAGTCGCCGGCCAGGTGCGCAGTCTCCAAAACGTCGCCGATGACGTCGAAAGTGAAAGTGTTCTTTCCTTCGTAGCGATTTTCAGCAATGCCAATGCCGATGGATGAGTCGGCCACGGCGGGGCAATAGACCGGAATGCCTGCCCTGTACGCGGCGGTGACAATGCCGTCCTCTTTGGCGCCGCGGGCCAATTCTTTACCCAACAGGTTCAGGAACTCGCGCGTGGTGTAAGGGCGGGCCTGGTCAAGGGTGGCGGCAAAGCGTCCGATCATGGCATCGGCATCGCGAAATTCTTCTTCGTCTGCCAGCGTATCGTACATGCGGTCGATCAGGTTCTTTTGCAGTTGCACATCGTCAATGTTCGGCGAACATTGGAAGTGGTAGCGGCCCAGTGTTTCATGAATGTCGTGAAATAGGTTGGCGCCCGTGGTAACCAGACAATCGATCAGGCGGTGCTTGATCATGTAGACCACCAGCCGCCGCATTCCCGCTGGGACCATGGCGCCGGACATGCCCATCATGATCATCACCTTGTCGCCCAGCATCTTCTTCCACACCTGATAAGCGATGCCCAGATTACGGCCTTGGAACGAGATGCCCTGCATCTTTTCCAGCAACGCCGCGACGCTCTTGCTGCCGTCAATCTTCAGTGGACGCGTGGGAGTGGAAAGTATTTGATTCTTGCGCATTTCGTCACCTATGGTTTCAACGAACTCTGGCTTTGCGGTCGGAAGTGCAAGCAGCGGTCAGGTGCGAGGACATGTGAGCGTGCCAGCCAATCAACTAGTCACCAATGCCCAGTAAGATGGCGGCAGAAAGTACGGTGGTCCAAAGGCCTCGCTTATCGCCAATCGCCGACTGCGTGACATTCAGCGTACGGACGATTTTGTTGGAGATCATATAGATCTCTTTTTTCTCATTCCAGCTTCGGTCGGGATCGAATTCAACCCCCAGCGTGGTGGCGAGCATTTCAGCGGCCAGCTCTTCCGCGTATTCTCCCGCCACCTCCTCGGTTTCGCCAAACGAGTGATGCTCAGAAAGGTACCCAAAAGTATTGCGGTCATGGGGAAGGGCGACGCCAATGGAGGCGGCAATCAAACGGTGGGGTTCGCGCGTGGAGTTCTCACTGATCACGACGAAAGTCACCTGCCCGGGGCGCATCTCCTTGACCCCCTCGGCGCGAGGGATCAACTTGCATTTGGGAGGAAAGATACTGGAAACCCGCACCAGGTTGCACGCGGCAATTCCCGCAGAACGCAAGGCCAGCTCAAAACTGGTCAGTTTCTCGCGATGCTTCCCCACACCTTTAGTCAGGAACATCCGCTTTGCTACGAACATTACGATGCCTGCCTTCTCCTGGACATGATGGACTCTGTGCGTGCCTTCTAAAGCGAAGTAATCGAGGCCCAGGAAGGGAAAATTACACTCTCTTTCGGGAGACTTTTACCGTAGCAAGGATTTCAGAAACGTGTCAACGGGTATTTGGGCGCTATCTCCGCGGGTTGTTACAAGTTTGTTACATCTTGGCCGGCGTACTCGGGGAAGCACTGTTTTGGTGTAAAGTGGAATTGCTCCAATTTCAAACTTGGCTGCTGGCCACAAGACAAAAGACAGGGTGCTAACGTGAAGCTGACAGATCTGCGTGGGATTCTTCAATACATTCCCCAATTCCGGGAAAAGACATTCATCATTGCCGTGGATGGGGTCATTGTCACGGATGAGAACTTCGTCAACATCCTTCTGGACGTTGCCGTGCTGCGTTCGTTGAACATTCGTGTGGTGCTGGTACACGGGGCGGCGGCGCAGATCAAGGCACTTGCCGAGAAGCAGGGAGTGGACGCCTCCAACCTCGATGGCGCCGGCGTGACCGATGAGCTGACCTTGCAGTTGGCCATGGACGCAGCAAACCGTCTCACCCACGAGATCCTTGAAGGCCTATCAGCCAACGATCTGCGCGGGGCCTGCCCGAACGCCATTATTGCCCATCCCCTGGGGATCATTCAGGGCGTGGACCACCTGTTTACCGGAAAGGTGGAGCGCGTTGACACGGAGCTCCTTCAAACCTTGCTGAACCAGGGCATTGTTCCTGTCGTGCCCCCCCTGGGCTTTGATGGCGACGGCAAGACGTACCGGACAAACTCTGACAACACTGCCCTCGCGGTGGCTGATGCCTTGAAAGCGATTAAGCTGATCTTCATTACCGCGCAGGAAGGGCTGCTCCACAACGGGGAGATTATTCGCCAGATGCAGGTGGGAGACTTGCAGAAACTCATCCAGACCGCGGGCGGAGGATTTGCGGGGGAAATGTTGTCCAAGGCTCAACACGCCGCTGCCGCGTGCGCCGTGGGTGTGCAGCGCGTTCACATCATCAACGGCCGCGAGGAGGAAGGGCTGCTCGCCGAAGTGTTTGCCAATGAGGGGATCGGCACACTGATCTACGCTAATGAATACGAACATATCCGCCCCGCCAGGAAGAAAGATATCCGGGCGATCCAGATGTTGACCCGGAAGGCCGTGGAAGCGGGCGAGCTCGTCCGGCGGACCCGTGCCGACATTGAAAAGAACCTGGCAGATTATTACATCTTTGAAATCGATAAGAACCCGGTGGCGTGCGTGGCGCTGCATATTTATCCCGCGCAACAGAAGGGCGAACTGGCCAGCCTCTACGTCAATCCCTCGGACGAAAACCAGGGGATCGGCCGGAGATTAATTCAATTCGTCGAAACCAAGGCTCTTGAAACCGGCCTGTCGGAATTGATCACGCTCTCGACGCAGGCGTTCACTTACTTCCAGTCGAAGGGTGGCTTTGCCGAAGGCGCAATTGATGATCTTCCGCCAGAGCGCCGGGAAAGGTACGACTTGAGCGGACGGAATTCGAAAATTCTGGTGAAAAAGCTGAAGGTTTCCGGATAAGAGCGTTCAGCCACGGAGTGGCGGTGTCTTTTAGCCCACGGCGAGCCAGCCGTGGGAAGGCGGTCAGGACGAAGAAACACTTGAGCCCCGCAGGCGTGACATCCGGGGGGAATTTGACCTGATGACGCCCCTTAAGGGGCTGAAGGACGACTTTCCGGGGGGCGCTTACCCACGGCTGGCTCGCCGTGGGCTACATGATGCCACCCGCTTTGCGGGCTTGCAGCGAAGAGGCGGTATGGTAATTAGGGCAGCCCCGGTCGCAGTCCGCCGCTACAAACGGATGCGCAAACATTAATGTCAATCTGTCCATGATTGCCCGCCTCCCCGGCATTACTGGTTCAAGTGCACAACCTTGGCTGGTGGGAAGCCGTTGAATGAGGTGCTGCTGGCGGCAGAATAGGCGCCGATGTTCTCGGCGTAAAGCAGATCGCCCATGTCCAAATCCGGGAGCTGCGCCGCCAGGGTGATGGTGTCGAGGGCGTCGCACGTGGGGCCGAAGACGGAGCAGATCTGGGTGGGCCCTTTCTTGAAACTTCTCAGGCGATACTGGCAATGGTCGAAGATCTGGCCGCTATAAGTGTGATAAACGCCGTCATTGATATAGTAACAAAGTTTGCCGTCGCGAACGGCTTTGCCGATGATCTGGGCGACGGCGGTGGCGGCAGTGGCCACCAGGAAGCGCCCGGGCTCCGCAAGGATTTCGATCGGTTCGGGGAATAGCCGGTCGAGCTCGGTGGTGATCGTCTTGGCAAGTCTCCTGAAGGGCGGGATGGCGTCGTCGTAGTGGGCGGGAAAACCACCACCAATGTCGAGGAGCTTGAGATCGAAGCCCCGCGTTTTGGCCTCGGCGAAAATACTCGCCGCCAGGTGCAGGGCCTGGCTGTAGTTCCCGGGGTTCGTGCACTGGCTGCCGACATGAAAGCTCAGCCCCTCAACCACAAGTTTATTGTTTTGAGCGAAGGAAATCAGGTCCACGGCCTCGCCGGGTAAGGCGCCGAACTTGCTTGACAGCTCCACCATCGAACCGGTGTTGGGGACACGCAAGCGCAGCGCCAGGCCTGAATGCGGCGCATGGCGGGCGATCTTGATGACCTCCTCATAGTTGTCGTAGGTGACCAGGGGCTTATAGGGATCCAACTGCTCAAGCGTTTCAATCGCTTTGATGGGATTGGCGTAAATGATGCGGTCCCAGATGAAGTCCTGCCGGTCCTTCGCCGGAAGATCCTTGATCATTTCGTGAACGGTCAGGAACTCGGCCATGCTGGCGACGTCGAAACTGGCTCCCGCCTCGTAGAACGTTCGGACGATCGCAGGGTCGCTGTTGGCCTTGACCGCGTAGTACACCTGTACGCGCGGCAGGTACTTGCGGAACTGCTTGTAATTCTCCCGCAGCACCTTATGGTCTACAACCACAAGCGGCGTGCCGTGTTTTCTGGCCAGTTGAACCAGCTTCTTTTGGTCCATAGTTTATGGTTTCGAGTCAGATTCGAGCGTTACGGGCGCAGGACGCATCAGGGCAGCTCTGCAATTTCCGGTCCCCATGCGCTCAAATTCAAATGCCATCGCCTTCCGTAATCAAGAAATTCTTGAACTGCCACGGGTCGGAGGTATCAAGCTGGGGTTTGTTGTATCCGTGGAAGGCGTTGGAGTAGTGTTTGAGCGGAGTCCAATCCGATGCCACGGAAACCCACTTGCCCAGGTAGGGCTTGCTGATGCCCAGCACGAAATCATGGGGCAGGTCGTCAGGCACGCAAAGTCCCCGCTTCGGGTTGTCGACCATCCACATGCACGCAGCGACAACCGAGACGGCCACCTGCATGGTGGTGGCGTTCTGGTGCGGCACCATGCGGCGCGATTCCTCGATGCTGAGGTCGGAGCCTGTCCACCACGACTGGTAGGGATGCCCCATCACCAGCGCGCCCAGAATGTCGGCGCCGCTGGTAATTTCGTCGGTCATGATGCGGATGTTCGGTTGCAGCTTGTAATCGTAGCCGCGCAGCTCATGGAGCGAGGCGATTGCCGTGTCGCAAGGGCAATAAGCGTAGTGGACCGTGGGGCGATATACCGCTTTGCCGTTTTCCCAAACGGTCAGTTTCTCGGTAATGGTGAAAGCTTCGCCATGGCGCACGATCATGCCGATGATGTTGTGGGTCGGCGGCACCCAACTGGCCACATAGGT
Organism: Acidobacteriota bacterium; assembly: GCA_003165315.1. Classification (GTDB taxonomy): domain Bacteria; phylum Acidobacteriota; class Terriglobia; order UBA7540; family UBA7540; genus Bog-366. Next base: position 6,409 of record PLSX01000074.1, on the reverse strand, counting down.
GTTAATGCCCATCCTCGCCAGGCAGATCTGGCTCTTGGGGCCGTCCGGATGCTCGTAGGCGTAGGCGGGCAATTCCTTTTCATGCGTGCCCCAGCCCATTTCCGCCGTGGTGGTTCCTTCTTCCCGGAAACCTTCAACGCTCCATGTGTTGACAAACTCATCCACCTGTTTGGGCTGGTCGGTGATCTGCGTGTCGCGCTCGCTGCAATGAATCACCTTCACGCCGAGTTGGCGGGCCAGAAGGTTAAAGCTCCCCGCTTTGGCGTGGTGGGCGATCTCCTCCGCCTCAGCCCCGCTGAATTTCTTTTCCGCCAGCGCTCTTTCCGCGATGTCCAGCAGCGCTTGCTTGGTGAAATGGCTGATCAGGCCGGGATTCGCTCCGTGCTCGATCACCGCCGTCGGCCCCGGCTCGCTCCACTTGGCGATCATGCGGCGCAGGTTCATATGGCGCCAGTAAAGCGTGCGCTCCGTCGGGTGTTTGTTGGCGGCTCCAGCATAGGGATCCCAGAGTTCTACCGAAGTGTTGATATAGAGGACGCCCCGGTCATGGCACCACTGCACGATTTCGCAGGCGTCGATATTCCAGGCCAGGTCGATTAATAAATCGCCGGCGGCAAGGTGCTGCCCCAGCAGGCTTCCCATGTTCTCCGGCGCCACGCGATCCTTGATGAAGGTCACGCCCTGCGCGATCCAGGGCTTCAGGGCTTCGTCCACCTGGTCGAAGTCAATCACCGTAATGCGCTTGGGATCAATGTGGAGGTGATCGATCAGGATGGGCATGGTACATCGTGCCACTGCACCAAAGCCTACAAACACAACTCGATTTGAAAACGCAGCCATCGTTATTATTCCCCTTTGTAGTGAGCGAAGCTGAACAAGACCCCACCCGGAAGCCTTGCGACGGCCCAGACAAACCAAACCGTTCCGCTTCGCGATAAGAATGATATGAGCCTAATGCACGATTAAAATAACAGGATCGTTAATTTTCGGCAAGTCGGGATGACAGTCTGGATGACCAAGTCTGAAAGCAGGTTGCGTGGATGAAAGGTAGATTCGGCTCCGAGCCGAATGACTTTGCGGTACATTCCCCCTGCCCGGAATTGAATCAGGCGTAGCGAGGAGTTATTTTTTTCCGAGAAAGATCGCTTTACGCTACGCCGCTTGATCCCTAATTCACCCCCAGATTTAGTGTAATGTTGTGGCTCAGGGCAGTCGAACCGGAACCCGCGGTGCCCGTCACCGTCAGCACATAAGGGCCTGCCGGTGTTCCTGGGTCGGAGATTCGAGTGCCACCGCCGCCGCACGCGGCCATCACAAGGACCAGTAACAACCCCGCCACGAGTGGCAAGATGGTTGTGAGCCGCCGTCTACTGCCTGAATCTTTCCAGCCCGAGACTGCCCAAGTGGCGCCCGCCAGCAGCACAACCACCATCAGTGCCATTTGAGAAAGAGGCCAAAGCGGCCAGACAAGTGGAATCGCCCAAGGCGCAACTGCCGAGGGTGCGGTGGTGGCGACGTTCACGGTGATGTTACTGCGGCGCCCCGCCGGGTTCGGCGAAACTGTGCAGGTGGATTCCGCAGGCGCTCCGGCGCAGATAAGAGCCACGGAACTGTTGAACACTCCCGTGTCGCCCAAGCTCAAAGCGTACGTTGCCGTCTGTCCGGGCGCCGCCGTTGCCGAAGGTGACGAACCCGAAGCCGTGGCAAGAGTAAAATCCTCCCCCCACCCGGTCAGGCTCACACTCTGGACACTACCCGTCTGGTTGTTGCTGTTATCCACAACGGTCAGTGACCCGCTCAAGAGGCCGCCCGCAAGAGGCGCGAAAGCAACATTGGCGGCGCACGATCCGCCGGGGGGTACGCCCCCAGCGCAATTATTGGTTTCGGTGAAGTTGTTGCTGGCAGTGATGCTGCTGACAATAAGGGCCGCATTCCCACTGTTGCGCAACGTAACTGCCTGCGGATTGCTGGTAGACTTCACCAAAACTGAGGGGAATTGGACCTGCGCCAGAATGGACGAAATCAGAGGGGCAGGGGTTGGCGGCGGTGGTGCTGGCGCCGTCCCGGTTCCTGTTCCCGCCAAGCTCACGGATTGCGTGCTGCCGAGGACGCCGCCGGAATTGTCAATAAAGGTCAGCGTGGCGGTGTTTAGGCCATCGACAGTAGGTGAAAAAGTTACGCCGAGAGTGCAAGAGGCACCGGCCGCGACACTCGAAAGACATTTGGTGCTCGCGAGGGAGTTAGTGAACTGAAAGACGCCCCCATTGTCACTACCGGCCCACTCGCTGACGACGAGAACGGTGCCGCCTGTGTTGGTTATGGTGATCGGCTGAGGAGCGCTGGTGGTACCCAGGTTTTGGCTGCCGAATGTCAGGCTGCTGGGTGTAACCTGAGCCACCGCATAGCCGCTAATACCTACTCCCATCAGAGTGATGCTCTGCGGCCCGCCACCGGAGCCGCCATTTACCGTAACTGATCCGCTCCGCCTGCCTAAGGCTATAGGCGTGAAGGTGAGGTCAATTGTGCACGTACTCGCCGAGGGTACCGAGCCCCCGTTATAGGGGCAGGATGTATTGGTAGCGGCCAGCGCGTAATCGCCACTGACGTTTATCTCTGTTATTGCCGCCGCTCCCGTGCCGCTGTTGGTCAACGTCACCGACTGGAGGGAGCTTGTCGAGTCCAGCGGCTCACTGCTGAATATGACGGTATTCGTAGACAGGGAAATTCCTGATCCGGAAGCAGGCGAGATTTTCGCCACAAACGCATTCGCAAGGCCTGCCAGACTCCCTTGCAACGGGTTAGCTGTAGGGAAATCGGCTGAGCTGGTCTGTCCGGCCACATAGGCGTTGCCGGAGGAATCTACGGCAATGGCAGCTCCGGTATCTGAGCCGCTGCCGCCAAGATATGTGCAGTAGACCAGCCCAAGGGCTGAACCGTTCCAGCTGAGTTCAGCCACGAATGCGTTCTCAACACTGTCGCTACTCGCCTGCAACGGATTTTCGACTTGAATTCTGTCGGGACCGGCAATACCTGCGATGTACGCATTGCCCGAGGAATCCACCGCGATGCCGCCGCCGGAGGGGGGTGCCCCGACGCTAGTCCCGACGGAGGAGCTGATGGGTTCAACATATATGGCTCCGAGGTATGTCGAATAGGCCAAACCCGAACCCGCTGGGTTTAGTTTGCTCACGAATCCCCCGCCCGCGAAGAGATCCTGTGAACTGGCTGGGAGCGGGTTGGCCAAGGGGAACTGCGACAATGTCTGCCCGGTGATATAGGCATTTCCTGACGAATCCACCGCAATGCCGTTAGCGACGGCGATCGTTCCGCCCAGAAAGGTGGAATAAGCCAAGCCCAGCACATTTCCGTTCCAACTTAGCTTCGAGACAAATGCGTTTTGCGGACCCGCCAGACTCGTCTGGAAGGCCCCTGGGGTGGTCGGAAAATCCGCCGATGAGGCTGACCCCGTAACATAGGCGTTCCCGGCAGAATCGACGGCGATGCCTCGACCAAAATCACGACTGCTGCCGCCCAGATAGGTGGAATATACCAGGCTGAGTGTGGAACCGCTCCAGTTCAGTTTGGCCACGAAGGCGTTGGAAGAAGGCACGGTTGCGCTTCCGTTGGCGGGCTGATACGCATGAGCAGTGGGGAAATCCGTCGACGCTGTGGCCCCAGTCACATAGGCATTGCCGGCTGGGTCCACCGCGATGCCCTGGCCGTTGTCTATGAGGCTACCACCCAGGTACGTGCAATAGACAAGGTCCGAACCGGTGGAGTTCAATTCGGCGACGAAAGCGTTCTCGAGCCCGGCCAGGCCGTCCTGGATGGGGTTGGCCGTGGGAAAATTAGGTGACGTCGTGAGGCCGGTAATGTAAGCGTCGCCGGAAGAATCCACAGCGATGCCATTCGCGAAGGAGACGTTCGCGCCTGATCCTGTATAGCCGCCGCCCAGATACGTCGAGTAGACCATTCTGAGCGAAGTCCCATTCCAGCTCAGCTTGGTTACGAAAGCGTCAGGGCTGCCCACCAAGCTTGCCTGCAAAGGGTTAACGGTGGGGAAATCGGGCGAGGTCGTTTCCCCAGTCACGTAAACGCTGCCCGAGGGATCCACGGCGATGCCCCTGGCAATGTCGCTATTGCTGCCACCCAGATAAGTGGAATAGATCAAAGCGGGATCAATCACCAGCGGCTTCGAGTGGTCGTAAGGGCCAAGCGCTATGTGGACGCGGTTGTCGGTGTCGAGAGTAAACTGGCCGTTCACCAATTTTCCATTGACGATTGTCGATTGTCGATTTTCCGACCGGCGAGTTTTTAGTTTCGCGTTGACAATTTCACTGGCCGCTTGCTGGTATGCGACAGGTTTGTGGAAGCGGACTTCGCCGTCGTCGTCGGGCACGATCAAGTCGCCATCCTCGGCGATGCGGGGGCCGTCCCTGCCTTCTGCCTTCTGCTTACTGCCTTCTGCCTTCAGCTTATTGCTTACTGCCAACTGCCTCCCGCCGCTTCTGCGCCCCCCGGGGAGGTTACAAAACAAGCGGCGGACCTCATCCTGCAAGGGTTCGATCTCCTGGGTCAGCACGACGCCGGAGGTGCAGAAAAGGCCTTCCGCCAAGCCATCGAAGTGCAACCGGAAGTGGAGCCTGCGCACCGCGGCTTGGGTTTGGCGTTGCGGGAGGAAGGCCGTCTGGCCGACGCCTTGCGCGAATTGCAAACCGCCACGCAGTTAAATCCCGATGATTCCGACGCCCACTACACCTTGGGTTCGGTGGCGTGGGCGCTCAGCATGCCGTCCAACGCCCCTCCGGGTAAAAAGGGAGGACTGACTTCCTCAGACTATCAGAATCTCGCGGGCGCGGAATTTTCGAAAGCCCTTGCCCTGAGCCCCAAGGACCCCATGTTGCGAATCAGCCTGGCGGTTCTCTATCTTGACTCCGACCGGGCGCACGAGGCGATTCCCCAGGCGGAAGAAGCGGTGCGCATCGCGCCCGGCAACGCCGCGGCTCACGTCACCCTGGGACGCTCCTATTTCGCCAGCGGAGAAGAAGAGAAGGCGGCGTCGGAGTATGAGGCGGCGGCCAAGCTTGACCCCCAGGACGGCGGCGCCTATTTCGCCTTGGGCCAAATGCGCATGTTCCAACGCCGCACGCAGCCGGCGGAAGAAGCGCTGCGCCACGCCATCCAGGTTTCACCGAACCTGGGGCCCGCCTATGCCGCGCTGGCGCAGATTCTTACCGGGGAGGGAAAGAATGCAGAGGCTCGCGGGCTGCTGGAGAAGGCTGTAACTCTAAATTCCCAAGATTGGCAGAGCCAATACGAGCTTGCGGTGCTGCTCAATCAAGCCGGAGAGACGGCGCGCGCAACGGACCTGCTGGCGAAGGTCCTGCAAGTCAATCCGGACTTTCCGGGGGCGCGCGAGCAACTGGCCAATGGCCTTTTGCGCCGGGGTGATGTGCAAGGGGCCGCGGCTTTGGCGGGGAAGATGATTGCGGAGGATCCGCAGGGTCCGGAGGGTCATCGCATCATGGCGTTGGCGCTGTGGAAACAGCGCGATTACGATGGCTNNGAATTCCAGCTCGATGTTGGTGGTTCAGTCCATCGCGTTCTGGCAGGCGGGAAATAAGAAGGATGCCCAGAAGGCCTTCCGTGACGCGGCTAAAATTGATCCCAAAGTGGGCACGGCAGATGTCTTCTGCCGCCTGCTGCTTTGCGATGCGCACGATATTAACATCGTCAGTGATTTCCTCCATAAAAACCGCTGGGTGCTGGCGCCTCAAACGCAACCCTGAGCCGGATTTCTCATACTTGAGGCGAGGGGGCGAAGCTTTACGGTTGGCTGGGAACGCATCCCTTCCGGCAATCTGAGCATCGACGTATTGGGACCCCTGGCTGCCGGCCGCGTTTGCGGCGGCGAAGCGAAATAACCCCATCCGGTTCGTNNGGAAACGGAGGCGGTGCGCACAAAATTGAAGCAATTGCTCAATGCCGGCCAACACCGCATCATCCTGAACCTGGGAGAGATTACCTACCTTGATAGCGTAGGACTTTCAACCCTGGTTGCCTGCTATACTTCCGCCCGCAATGCCGGAGGAGACTTGAAACTTCTTCACCTGCCCCGCGGAGTCCAGCACCTCTTGCAGATTACGCGGCTCAGCACGGTATTCGAAATCTACGAAGACCTGGCAAGCGCGGTGGAATCGTTCCATACGGAAGAGCAATAACGGCGGCCGAGCCGGAATGACACATTGTCGCGCCTCCTCCTTTTCGCATTCTCATATCGCATTCTCATTTCTTTGACAAAGAACTTGTGTGCTGGTAGAGTGTGCCCCAACGCAAGAGGTAACTTCACTGGCAATGGTGACTGACCCGCCACAAAAGGCCCCTTACGCAAATCGAGGTGTCTATGCAA
>PLSX01000150.1 GCA_003165315.1 Acidobacteriota bacterium | reverse complement strand
GCCCGCCTTATCGACGGATTAGGGGATAATCGAATCCAGTCTTGGTGAATCTCGCTGGGTCTTGTTATGATGGCGGAGGTCAAAAATTATGTCATCACCCATAACTCCAATCGCACCGGGAAAGTCCCGTCCGCAATTGCGCGTGCGTGCGGCCGAGGAGAGGGATTCGCACGACATTGCGCGAATTTACACGCAGGCCACGCAGGATCATTTGGCGACGTTTGAGCATTTCCTGGTTACACCCGAAGAGCGTAAGCGCTGGGTGACGGAGCACTCCGGTAAATACCCGCTGCTGGTGGCAGAATTGAATGGGCGGGTCTTGGGTTGGGCGTCGCTCAGCCCCTATCAGGTGCGCCCTCGCATCGACGGAATCGCCGAGCTTCTGATTTACATCGATCGCGATTACCGGCGGCATGGTGTTGGCAGGGAATTGATGCGCGCTATCCAATCCTCCGGGCGCATCGCCGGGCACCACAAATTGATCGGCAGATTTGTTGCCCACAACGAGGCCGGGCGCACCCTCTGCCGTATGAACGGCTGGAGAGAGGTGGGCGTCCACGAAAAACACACCCTGCTGGAAGGCCGCTGGCACGACGTCGTGGTGGTGGAGTTCCTCATTGGGGAAAACCTGGGGCCCCGGGAGTCGGAAGGTACAAGATAGTATGTGAAATACCGCCGACGCCCGGCCGGGGATGGGGGATTTTGGATTGGAGATCGTGATCCTAATTCAACTCCCAAATCTCTGAAGCAAGAATCTTGGATGCCGTCCACGAATTCCAGACATCTGACTCCTAAATTCCAATTCCTGCCTTCTTCTCCCTTACCCCAAAGCGCGTCCAGATGATGTAAACGGGGATTCCCAAAAGCACCAGTCCCAAACCAATGCCGGATTCGCGCGGTGTGCGGACCAATGAATTGATCGTAATGATCAGCGCCGCCGCTGCAAATGCAACCGGCAAGACGGAGTAGACCCGATAAGGCCGCGCCAAGTCCGGGCGTTTTCGTCGCAGCACAATCACCGCCAGCGCTGCCGCGGCATAGAAAATCCAACCTGTGAAAATGGCGTAGGTATAAAGCTGCTCATAGGTGCCATTGGCCGCCAGCACAATCGACCACACCCCCTGAATCAGCAAGGCAATGTAGGGAGTTTCAAAGCGCGGGTGAATTCGACCCACAGCGGAGAACATGACGCGGTCGCGCGCCATGGCGAAGTAAGCACGGGCGCCGCCAAGGATGTTGCCGTTGGTCGCGCCGAACATGGAACAGAGAATCAAGGCGGAAACGAAGGCGGCTCCTCGCGGGCCCCAGAGGATTTCCATGGTTTTTGCTGCCACTCGCTGGTAGGCGCCCTGAGCCATGATGGGCAGAGATAACACCTGCAAGTAAGCAACATTGGCGCAGAGATAAACCAGAATGACGATCAGAGCGCCGGCCAGAAAGCTGCGCGGGAGGATTCTGGAAGGATTCTTGACTTCGCCCGCCACATAAGACAATTGGTGCCAACCTTGATAAGCCCACAAAACTCCTATGAGCGCCACTCCAAAAGAGCTGAGGGAGGTGTGTGCAGGCGTAGCACCTGGGACCAGCGCAATGGGCCCTGGGTGGAGGGCGAACAGGGCGAACCCGACGATCAGCGCCACCCCGCCTAATTTCGCCGCGGTAAAGACCGTCTGTACTACCGCCGCGTGCTTTACGCCGGCTATATTCACCAACGTCAGCACAGTAATGACCGCGCTCGCCACCAGCTTTCGTTCAAGCGGCGTAAGAGGAAGAAAGGTTGAGCTGTAGATGCTGAAGGCTACTGCAAGGGTCGCGATGCTGCCCGATTCAATCACCAGCAGCGCCGCCCAACCATAGAGAAATGCGGTGAGTTGCCCGTAAGCATCGCGCAGATAGACGTAAACCCCGCCCGCTTCCGGGGTGGCTGCTCCGAGTTCAGCCAGGGAGAGTGAACCGGCCAGCGACAATATCCCTCCCACAATCCAAACCAGGAAGACGGTGGAGACGGATCCGATTTGGAGAGCCACATTGTGCGGAACCAGGAAAATTCCCGATCCGATAATCGTCCCCACAACGATGGCGATTGCGCCCAGGGTTCCGATTGCCCGTGGGAGTTCAGCAGGCCCTCGGCATTCCGCACCTGAAGCCAGGGACCCCGGCGATGGCGGACTTGCAGGCAATGGCAAAAGGAATTCCCGCTTTCTTATGTTCCCCTCAGTGGACTTTTACAAAATCAGGTGGGCAATTATACTAAGGGGTTTTCCCGAGGTCCAAACACCATTTCGAGCTTCGCTCGCGGAGACGCCAGAACCTATTATGACAAACTTTATTCCCGGACGATTCGAAGGCCAAGTGGCCCTGGTGGTGGGTGGCGCGCAAGGCATTGGGAAGGCCATTGCGGTGCGCCTGGTGATTGCGGATGTCGGATGGCCCTTCCCGCGAAGGAGATCCGCGCGGCGGAAGGAAGCGTTCGCACCGCCGTTTGCGACGTGCGAAAAAAGTCTCAAATGGACCGCACTGTTGCCCAGATCATCCGCCAGTACAGGAGCCTTGATGTGCTAATGAACATCGCCGGGATGGCCAAGCTGATACCCTTCGCGCGGACCGACGAAAAGCTTTGGGATACTACGATGGATGTTAATTTAAAGGGTGGCTTCCTGTTTGCGCGCGCTGTGGCGCCTCAGATGATCAAGCAGCGGAGCGGCAAGCTGGTGTTCATGTCATCCACGAATGCCTGGGATGCGGAAGCAGAGCTTGCGCCCTACAACGCCTCCAAAGCCGGCCTCTATTTGCTGGCCAAAACGCGGCGCTCGAATTGGGCCCGTTCGGAATTAATTCCAACGCTGTCGGCCCGGGACTCATCCGGACGCGCCTGACCCAGGGTGTTAGGAGTAATCCCAATTTCATGAAAAAATATGAGAATCTGATTCCCCTAGGCCGCTTGGAGGAGCCCGAGGATGATGCGGGGCCCGCAACTTTTCTGGCCTCACGCGACGCCAACTACGTCAATGGTGTCCTCCTTAATGTGGATGGCGGCCGGCTCGCCTGACCTGGCAGGGAATTTTCAGCCCGCGGACCTCACATGACCGCTTGATTGCGGGGCGGTTCGTCTGCAGGGGCTTGCGCTTCCAGCCAAGTGCAGCCTTTATCGGTAAGAAACCATAGATTACGGGTGGCCGTAATCTTCTTGCCCGCCAGCGACTGCTCGCGCATTCTTTCCAGATGCTTTACCGCGTCAGGTTCCTCCATTTCTATCTCGTCCGCAAGGCTGCTCACGGTTCGGTAGGAATACTGTCCCTCAGAGAGCGCCCTGAGTAGTTCCCGGTCAATATGATCGACGGGAAGCTCCAGAAGTGATGGTGGAATGCTGGTGCGCGCGGACTCAGGCAGAGGTTCGGTGCGCAAGTCAATCTCATGCCGCAGCACGGGCTCAACTTCCCGGGCCTTCTCTTCCGCCAGAACTGCCAGGGATTGGGCCTCCTTGGACTCCCGCTTAGCCTTTTCAACCTCCGCTGCCAGGCGCTTGGCCACGGTCTCCGCAAAGGTGCGGGAGAAGATGGCTACCAGCAGGCAAAAGCTGGTGAATACAAAAAAGTCAAAAGGCACCCCTGAGCCGTAACGGATGGTGGAGATTTTATCCAAGATATTGCTGGAGATGGTTTTGAGAAAAAGGGGGGCAAGAAGCGAAGCCACCAGCCCCAGGACGAGGCTCCGCGAACGCTTGGCGTATTCAGGATCGTCCTTGTGCAAAAGCAAATAGTTGGCCGCTCCGCCCAGCACCCCTGAGCCGATCATGGCTACGAGCAAGAGAATAATGTTGTACCTGGTCATGCCCGCTTTTTCCCCCCTCCGAACAGAAACTTCCCGGCGCCGGGATATCCCTGCTGCCGTGTGGAGGTAAAAAATCCACGCGCCCGCCGCACCTATTTCATCGGACGGTTTGTTTCCAAGGATGAGGAAATCTGTAGAACAGGAAAAATCAATACCAGGGTTCGATAAAGGACCTCCATGCTGCTTTTCAGGGAGAGAAACGAACAAACTGGAGAGTTACGGTTGGGCGATGGGGAGTTTGATTTCTACTTCGAGGCCTTTGGGCGAGCGATTGCGGCATTGGACGGTGCCACCGCAAGCTTCGACACAGGTTCGCACAATCGCCAAACCCAGCCCGACACCACCCGTCTCCCGCTGACGCGCCAGTTCCGGCCGGTAAAAAGGTTTGAACACCGACTCCAGTTCGGCTTCGGGAATGCCGGGGCCGTTGTCAGTTACCGTGATTGAAGCGATCCCATCCTGATCATCCATGGTAATCACGATGGGTCCGCAGTCCCCCGCATAGCGGATGGCATTGCGCACGACATTTGCCAGTGAACGGAAAACGTATTCCGGATGGGCAAGGACTTCAATCCGTTCGTCCAGGTGAGTTTCCACGGGAGCGCCCCCAGTCACCTCCCGGTCGAGAACGCGCCGGACCGTCTCTGCCAAATTCACGCGGACCAATGGAGTAGCGGATGGGTTGAGTTGCGCCCGGGAGAAAAGCAGAAGCTCATTCACAAGTCCTGACATGTGCTCCACTTCCTCCTGCACACCATCGACATACTCCTTCTGATTTTCCTGGGCGCGCTGGTCCAGGATTCCAAGCGAGACCTGGATTCGCGCGATGGGTGAGCAGAGTTCGTGGGCGATGTCGCTGAGAAACCGCCGCTGGCCGTGTACCAAGCCGGAAAGTCGCTCCGCCATGCGATTGATGGCTTCGCTCAGCTGGCCGAGTTCGTCGCGGCGGCGGAGTGAAAGCCGGGTGTCCAGTTTCCCTTCGGCAAGCGCTCCGGTGGCGGCGGTAAGTTGGGAAATGGAATGCGTAAGACCCCGAATCAAGGGGAGCCAGCAGGCGACAGAAACCAAAATTACCACCAGGGCAGCCGTCAGCCACGGAGTGAAGTCAAAAAAGAACGGATTGGTCCAAAGCGATGGGAAAGTCCAGATCAACGTGGCTTCAGCACGCCTCATGCTGGATCCATCGAAGATTGGTACGTGAACGCCCACCCAATAGCGGGTGGGGAGGCTGGTCCTGACCAGGAAAGCAGGGAATGAAGGTGGCAGCGGCGGGTGGTCAGGGGAAGGCCGCCAACTTCCATCGCGGGGGATCGACCGGGAGCCACTGTCCCCGGCCATTGGGCCGGGCCTGCTGAGCGGCTGCCAACTGCCTTCTGCGGGGCCCATGCCAGAAGAACCCGGGGGTGGATCTTGATCGTGTCGGATCATCCTTGCGACTTCCTGCGGTAATGTCAGGGAAGGCCCTGCCACCTGGATGCCCTGACTGTCGAAAAGGCAAGCCGAAGCGTGTGTTGTGGAAGTGTAGTCGGCCAGCAACCGGTTCCAATCCTGACGGTCCGTCTCCGGTAATTGCAAAGCAATCAGCCTTGAGACGGCCAGAATGCGGTCCCGTCCCGGCGAGAGGAGGATCGAGCCCAGGTCAAGCCGGTACTGAATACGGACAAGAGCGGCAAAGACCAGAACCAACAGCACTACATTCAGGAATGAAAGCAGCAGAATCTTGACGGAGATGGAGACACGGGCCTTCATGCCAGTTCCTCTGACTCCGGCTTACGCAGCATGTAGCCAGCACTGCGCACCGTGATAATAAACCGGGGTGACTTGGAATCATCTCTCAGTTTCTTCCGCAGAGACGAAATATGGACGTCAATCGAGCGATCGAAAACATCAAAGTTCCGGTCCGCAACTTCATCCAGAAGCTGCTCGCGCGACCGCACGCGGCCCGCCGCTCTGGCCAACGAGAGCAGCAGATCAAATTCGACTGCCGTCAACGCCAGGGTCTGACCACTTAGGAGCGCACGGCGTGACTCCGGGTCAAGGCGCAACTCACCCACAGCAACCTCCGGCTCGCGGGATTCCTCCTGGGCTCGGGTGGCGCTCGAACGCCGAATCGTTGCGCGGAGGCGGGCCAGTAATTCTCGCGTTGAGAACGTCTTGGGCAGGTAATCATCGGCGCCCAACTCAAGGCCCACGATGCGGTCGGCTTCCTCGCCGCGGCCCGTCAGCATAAGCACTGGAACGTTGGACTTGGCCCGCAGGCCGCGAAGGACGTCAAAGCCGTTCATCCCCGGCAACATCACATCCAGAATGACGGCGGAAAACTGCCCATTGGCAGCCGCCTCAAGGCCTTGCGGGCCCGTATGTGCAGCCGTCACAGCATATCCGAGAGGCTCCAGATAGTCGCGAATCAGGCGGCAAAGCTTCACGTCGTCATCCACGATCAGGATTGGAACAGGCAAGTCTGCGAGATTGTCGCGTCGTTCCGGCATTGTCAACCTGCGGGCATTCTAGCACCGGGAGGTAAGAGCTCCGGCCAATTTTTACCATAGCTTAACAATTCTCCTCTTGCTTCACACAGTTCCTTTACCCAGAGGGGTTCAAATGAGTATGGACAAAGGAGGTCCCAACAATGAAAGCAACTATCGCCGGTTTCGCTCTCGCAATCGCTCTTTGCAGTCAAGCTATGGCCCAGCAGCCGGGTCCGCCCCCTGGTAGCCCTGACCAGGGTCCGCCCCCTTCGATGATGAATGCGCACGGTGAAGGCGCTCCCGGAATGCCACGCAGTGATGAAGAAAAATGGTGGAAGAATTCTGAACTCGCACAGAAACTCCATCTGAGTGACGACCAAGTCCAGAAGCTCGACAAGATTGCCCAGGATCATCACATGCAAGAGATTGACCTGCGCGCCGACGTGGAGAGGCAAGATTCCGCCCTGCGATTCCAAATGGAAACCGACCCGCCCAACCAAGCGAATATTCTCGCCCAAATCGACAAAGTCACCCTGGCGCGGGCCAATCTGGAAAAGTCGCATGTGGAAATGCTCTTGGCCATACGGCACACCTTGACGACGGAACAAGCACGAATGCTCCGGGAATCGCAACGCCACGACGGCCCACCCTCGCCGGGGTTTGGGCCCCGTGACGAAGGGCGTGGAGGGCCCGAAGGAGGTCCTGGTGGACCGCCCGATGGGCCGCCCGGCCCGCCGCCCCAAAGCAATTCCAACTGAAGGACACGGCTGCCGCTAACGGAAGGGCGGAAATTAATCCCTGCCCTTCCCAACCCAAGATGATAAATCCGCATTAGGAATCTACAGATTCACTGGATCCGAAGTATGAAGACGATTGGAGATCAGATGTTAAATTCGCTGACGGGAATTCAACGTTCGCTTTTGGCGGCCTTGGCAGTCCTTCTGCTGGCAGTTTCAGGGCTGGCACAGTCGGGGTTGGGACTCATTCAAGGCCAGGTTACGGACTCATCCGGGGCAGCGATTCCCGCCTTGACGGTAACCGCCATTGACGCCAGTGGCGCCTCCCGCACAATCCAGACCAATGAGGATGGTCGCTATACTTTCGTGCGCCTGGCTTCCGGAACCTACAGCATTCGGATTCAGCTTAAGGGTTTTGCCGATTTCGAAAAGACGGGTGTGGTGGTCTCCCCCGGCCAGACTCAAATAGTGAATGCACAACTGGTGGTGGCGCTGGAGAAGCAGCAGGTTACGGTGAAGGCAGAAACCACCCATCTCAGCATTCAATCAGAGAGCAACGCCAGCGCTCTTGTCCTGAAGGGCAAGGATCTGGATGCATTATCCGACGACCCCGATGAATTGGCCTCGCAGCTCCAGGCGCTTGCAGGCCCCTCGGCGGGCCCCAATGGCGGGGAAATCTACGTGGACGGATTTACGGGCGGCCAGCTGCCCACCAAATCATCCATTCGGGAGATTCGCGTGAACCAGAATCCCTTCTCTGCCCAATATGACAAGCTTGGATACGGGCGCATTGAGATTCTTACCAAGCCGGGCACGGACAAATGGCATGGGCAAGGCATGGGGATGTTCAACGATTCCGCCCTCAATTCGCGCAATCCCTTTGTGAGCACGGAGCCGGGCTACCATCGGGAGTTCATGGACGGAAGCCTGGGGGGACCTCTCAACAAGAAGGCCTCAATATTTATCGATGGTGGGCGCCGGGACATGGCGGGGAACTCGATTGTCAGTGCCGTGGTTTTGGATTCGAATCTACAGCAGTCGTCATTCAGCCAGGCGGTGCCGAACCCTAACACGAACACGAACTTGAGTTCCCGCCTGGATTACCAGCTAACCACGAACAACACGCTCACCGCTCGCTATCAATTCTTTGACGCCAACAGCAAGAACAACGGAATCGGCCAATTCGCCCTGGTGTCGCAAGGTTACAGCACCGGGCAAACCGAGCACAATATTCAGATCAGCGATTCGCAGGTATTAAGTGCGCGCGCCGTGAACGATTTGGGCCTGGAGTTTGCCCACGACACCAACCATCAACTTCCCGTCAGCCAGGAGGCCACGTTGCTGGTTCAAGGGGCGTTCACAGGAGGGGGGAACATTTTGGGCAAGACCCTGGACACGGAAAACCATGTGGAAATACACAACCTCACTTCCATTTCAAGTGGAAGACATTACATCACTTTCGGCGGCAGGCTGCGGGATGTGAATGAGTGGAACAGCTCCACTGGGAATTTTAATGGAGCCTTCACTTTCGCCTCGCTGGCCGCTTATCAATCCGCGGAAACCGCGCTCAATGCATGTCAGGCAGCCCTGTCAAGCTCCTGCCTGGTCAGCGGCGCAAGCCAATTCACGCTCACCACCGGAAACCCCGTGGCAGCTGTCAACTGGATCGACTTGGGGCTCTACGCCGAAGACCAGTGGCGTGTTCGCTCCAATTTGTCGCTCAATGTCGGACTTCGATACGAGACCCAGAACTCCATTCATGATCACACCGATTTCGCCCCGCGAGTGGGATTGGCCTGGGCGCTCGGCCATGGCAGCAATACCAAGACGGTAATCCGCACCGGTTTCGGCGTATTCTACGATCGCTTTCAGGAAAGTCAGGTCCTTCAGGCAAAGCGTTTAAATGGTGTGAATGAATCGCAGTTTATTGTTACCGACCCTGACTTCTTTCCCAGCATTCCGCTTTCCAGCCAGCTCGCGCCGGCGTCCGCCAACACCACGGCGAACACGACCTATCAAATCGACCCGAGGTTGCGGGCGCCCTATACCCTGCAAGCCGCGGCAGGTGTTGAACGGCAAGTCACCAAGAACGCCACCGTCTCCGTCACCTATCTCAACTCGCATGGTGTTCACCAGCTCATGACTAGGAATATCAACGCGCCGCTTCCCGGCACCTATACTCCGTGCGTAACGGGGGATACCACCTGCACGCCCTCCGCCGGAACGCGGCCTTTTGGGGATACGGGGAACCTTTACCAATATGAGTCGGGTGGGATCTTCAACCAGAGCCAGCTGATCGCGAACCTCAATCTTCGCCTGGGTTCCAAGGCTTCCCTGTTCGGTTTTTACTCCTTAAATTTTGCCAATAGCGACACCTCGGGCGTCAGCTCCTTCCCCTCCAATTCGTATGATGTTGCGCAAGACTATGGCCGCGCCGCGTTTGACGTGAGGGATCGTCTGTTCCTGGGCGGCTCCTTTTCGCTACCCAAGGGATTTCGGCTGAGCCCGTTCATGGTCACGAACTCGGGAACTCCCTTCAACATCACCACCGGACAGGATAACAATGGCGATTCCGTTTTCAATGACCGGCCCGCATACGCTGCCGCCGGGGCAACGGGAGCCAACATTTTCAAGACCCAGTGGGGAGCGCTGGACGCGAATCCACAAGCGGGTGAAAAGATTATTCCGGTCAACCTGGGGACAGGGCCGGATCAATTTTCCCTGAACCTGCGTCTGAGCAAGACGATCGGCCTGGGGCGGAAAACTGAAACCAGAACCCTGGGAGGCCCGATGGGCGGGCCGCCGCCGGGAGGAGGACGGGGTGGGCCGCCGGGCGGCGGTGGTGGCCCGGGCGGTGGACTTGGCCCCGGTGGGCTGAGCAGCAGCGGCGGTCGTGGCGGCCCTCCGGGAATGAATGTGAGCTATCGTTACAACCTGACCCTGGGCATCGGAGCAATGAACGCCTTCAACATCGTGAATCTGGGAACACCCGTCGGAGAGCTCAGCTCCCCCATTTTCGGCAAGTCGAATTCGCTTGCCGGAGGCTTCGGACCCCCAGGCGGTGGCAACCGGCGAATCGAGTTCCAGGTCATGTTCAGTTTCTAGAAGCATTGCCGGGCTTAAGCTACTGTGCGTACCCGGGGGTGAGCTTAATCAGGCTGTTTCCGTAAGTTGCGTAATAGCCGGGGCCGTCCGGTCCGGTTTGGGAGTAATTCTCGCTGGGACTGACCCAGTAATTCTCCCCGGTTTCGGAATTGTGGTAGTACTCGCGCTCCAGCCAGGTGTTGTAAAGCGTGTCCGATTCATCGCTTTCCCTGGAGTTGGATGAAGGCTTGGAATTGAGCCCTGGGGGATCCGCTGCGGGGGGGACGAAGGGCACCTGGCAGCGCAGTGAGCGCGCCACGGCCATCGCTTCCGCCGCCCGTTTTTCCCAAACGTCTCCTCCCACGCCGGTGCCCGCGGTGCGCATCACGATCATGTAGCCGCCGCTACCGGCGGGGACCACCTGGTAGAAGGCCACGCCGTGGTTGGTGGGGCTTTGATACTCAATCATATAAATGTTGGGCGCGATTTGCCGCGCGTTGCTGAAGCGAACCTGGACCGTGCCGAAGCTTGACAAGGTGGCGGCCACGGCGCGTCCGGGCGTCTCGAATCCGGGAGGCGCCAAAGTTCCTGCCGGAAATATGGAGTAGCCGGCAAACGCCATACCGTCACTGCTGGCGAGATCGGCGCCAAAGGCGGAGCGCTGAGGATTCTCGGCAATCACGGCCCAGCCCGCGGGCCCCATGGAAGAGCAATACTGCCCCCGGAAGGGCTGCACTTTTACGGGAGCACGGGCCGCCCCTGGCGACCGGCGCGGGTGAGCCTGGTCATGAGCATCGGAATCGGTTTCCGCGGCCAATGTCCCGCCGGGTTGAGCATCCTCACTCGAACTTTCGGGGACGCTGGAATGCTTTCTCGAACACCCTTGCCAAATCACCAGCGCGGCAAATATGAAGACTGCAAGCGCTCCCACCTTATAAAGCTTTTCATGTGGCGACGATGTTGATGGGTTTCCCACGTCAGCTCTCCTTTCATGCATGATATTGGTGATTCTTGCCAACCTATGGAGGCGATGTTACTCCCTTTGCCGCCTACGTGGTAGTGGGTTTCTGTTCCATTCGTCTGCGCCCGCCTGGTCATATCGAAAAAACTGAGCAGGCTTTCGTGACTCCTTCACGCCGCTTGCCTTCCCGTCCTTTCCCGATTACCTTTTTCCCCAGAAAGCGTCTAAGCATTGTGAGAGGTTTAAACTTTCGCGAAATGGATGGCACCTGCTTGGAGTTCGCCGGCAAAGCTACTCCGCGGTCTTCGCCGATAAGCGAGGTCGAGGAGCTGTCTCTCATCCGGCGCGCCCAGGAAGGCGACCGTCCCGCTTTTGACGCGCTGGTTCGGCTTTACGACCAGAACGTGCTCCGTCTGGCGCTGCAAGTGGTGGGCTCACCGGAAGAAGCGCGTGACCTGTATCAGGATGCGTTTCTAAAGGTCTACCGGTCGATTGGCCAGTTCCGTCAGGAAGCGAAATTCTCCACCTGGCTTTACCGCGTGGTGATGAATGTCTGCCTTGACCATCTGCGCCGACAGAAGACCCGAAGGGAAGTGCCCCCTCCCCAAGTTGAGGAAGGCGAAACGGAATTCCTGCAAACCGTGCGGGATGAACGACCTGCGGTGGATCCTGAGCGCACCACCCATTCCAGGGAAATCAGCCGCCGGATTCAGTTGGCCATGGAACGGCTGAATCCGCGCGAGCGCATGGTGTTTGAGCTTAAACACTACCAGGGATTGAAGTTGCGGGTGATCGGCGAGATGTGCAAGACCACCGAACAGACAGTAAAGAATTGCCTGTCGCGCGCAACACAGAAATTGAGGGTGGAATTGGGAGACTTGGCGTAAGGGGGCGGAACGTGAAGGAGTTGAAGAAGTTAAAGAAGTTGAAAAAGTCGAAAAAGTTGGGGAAGTTGAAGAGTTTAAGGAATCCAAGAGTCGAAAAAGTCGAAGAAGATGAATAAGGTCAGAGGATGAAACAGTCGAAGAACCAAAAAGTCGAAAAAGTGGAGAAGTTGAGCAGGATGAAATGGTCAAAAAGGAAAGGGCTTCAACTCGATAAGCTCTTTCGACTTTTGAACTTCTTCAACGTTTTGACCTCCTTTAACTTTTTCAACTCATTAGACTTTTTGAACTTTTTCAACTCTTCAACTTCTTCAACTCCTTGAACTTCTTGAACTTTTTCGACTCTTCTTGGGAGCGCAACAACAATGACCTGCCAGAATCTGGAAGAAAACCTGCCGCTGCTGCTCTACGGGGAGCTCTCATCCCAAGAGCTCGCGGCTTGCCAGGAGCACCTGGCAGAGTGCGCCCATTGCCGGGCGGAGCGCGATAAACTGGAGCAATTCCACCAGCTTCTGGCCCGGCGCCCGCAGGTGGAAGTTAGCCCCAGCCTTTTGGCGGAAGCGCGCCTCTCGCTCGACGAAGCCCTGGTTAATCAGCAACATGGCTGGCGGGCACTGTGGGCGAATGGCCTGCCGGCGCTGCGCTTTCAGCCCGCTTCCGGCTTCGCTCTGGCGCTTACGCTCATCCTATGCGGATTTGGCTTGGGCTGGCAATTGCGTCCTCAGGCAGCTCGACTTACCCCCGGCGTCACCGAGAGCATCAGCAGCGAGGGCATGGCGGGCCAGGATCTGGACAATATGCGCATCCGAGGCATCAGCCGCGTTGATCCCGATCCCCAGACGGGCGGGGTCAAGATCACCATGGATGCGGAACGGCGTGTCACCCTCGAGGGCTCGCTGGACGATCCCAAGATTCAGCAGGTGCTGGTGTATGCGGTGAAGAGTTATGACAACCCCGGCATCCGCCGCGACACGCTTGACGCGCTACGCTCCCATGCCGACAATCCCAACATTCAAAAGGCTTTAATCTACGCCATGCAGCACGATCCCAACGCCGGGGTCCGTCTGGAGGCGCTCGGTGCGGTGTGCAATATGAAGTCCAGCACGGAAGTGCATGCGGCGCTGCTGAACGCGCTGGAACACGATACCAACCCGGGAGTGCGCGTGGCCGCCGTGGACGCGCTGGTCGATAGCACGGGAAAAGAGGGTTACGACGCCCCCACGGCCGAGGCTCTGACCCATCTGGCCACCACGGACAGCAATCCTTATGTCCGGCTGAAATTGGCCAACGCCATGATGAAATCGGGGAATTGACACCTTGATTAAACCGATAAATGCCGGGAAACTCCGCTTTATACCGCTTTTCGCCGTTCTATTCGCCCTGCCCCTCGCGGCCCTGGACGTGCCTTCGGTAAAAAAGGCCGTTCCAGTGAAGCACGGGAATTTCTGGGAACAGCGGTCGGAGTTTGAATCTGCCGCGAAAGAAGGAGCACGCTTGCTGCTGCGGGCGGATAACGGCGGAGTCAGCATCAATCCCTCCTCCGGCGACAAGGTGAGTTGCATCGCCATCCTGCGCGCCTACACATCCGATGAGGCCCAGGCGCAAGGCCTGTTTGACAAGTTCCAACTCAGTGCGCGTGCGGTTGAAGGAGGTGGCGTTTACCTATCCAGTCAATCACCCCGGCGGGCGCGGCATGGCTCAAACTTGCGCGTACAATTTCAGATCACTGTACCCCAACACTTCAATTTGGACGTGGAGACACAGAGCGGCGAGATCTCCATTGAATCTCCGCTTATAGGTGAAGCCCGGCTCACCACGGCGGGCGGCGACGTGCGCACAAGCGACGTCACAGGCGCGGTACGGATTGAAACCGCAGGCGGTGGAATCGAAGTTGGCAAGATCGGCGGCGACCTGACGGCGCGCACGGCGGGCGGCTCCATCCACGTGGGCGATGCGCATGGTGATGTCATCCTGGAAACCAGTGGAGGAGAGATCGTAACCGGCGAGGTTGCCGGCGCCCTGCGAGCTGAAACCGCGGGTGGTGATGTGGTTGTTGGCGGTGCAAGCGGACAGGTTGTGGCACAAACCGCAGGCGGGCAGATTCAAATCGGGCCCACCGGCAGCAGTGTACGGGCAGAGACCTCAGGAGGCAGCATCCGGCTGCAAGGCGCTCGTGGCCGCGTGGTGGCGGAAACGGCCGGCGGCAGCATCGATTTGCTTCAGGTTGAAAGCGCCGTACGTGCCACCACGGCAGCGGGACGAATCCTGGCCGAACTCAATTGCACCAAGAAGAGCTTTGGCCCCTCCCAGCTTGAAACCAGCATGGGAGATGTGTACGTCTACCTCCCCACCGATGTGCCGCTCACCATCGATGCGGCCATTGATATGGCGGCCGGCCGCCAAATCCACACCGATTTCCCCCTCGACATTCAGGGGGGCCAGGATAATTTCGTCCCTTCCACCCTTCGCGGCCATGGAACCTTGAATGGTGGTGGAGAGGTATTGAGAATCCGCACCGTGGCAGGCAACATCGAGATTCGCAAAATTGATGAGGCTTCCTTGCACGATATCCAACTACGCGAAGATAGCAAGTGGAAGGCCTGGCAGGATCGGCGCAACGAAATGGACCAGCGCCGGCAGGAATTGGAAAAAGAACGGCGGCAGCGCCAACAGGAAAGGGTTGAGGACAACCATGACTAGCCACGAGGAACTGCCGGAAGTCGAAACTCCAAATTCGAAAATCGAAATCGCGCCCGTCCTACGCGGTTTTCGCGTTTCGATTTTCGATCTTCGATTTTCAATTTTCGCCTTCAAGCTCACCTTGCTTCTGACGCTTGTTTTGGGCCTGGGCGGCTGGGCAAACTCAGCTTTGGGGGCGGAGCGCGTTTGGGAGAAGCGTTTTCCGCTTCAGCCCGGCGGCCATGTCTCCGTGGTGAACGTGCAGGGTAGCGTCATGGTGGAAGGCTGGGACCAGGCCAAGGTGGAAGCCAGCGTTGCCATCCGCAGCCAAACTCCCACCGATCAGCTTAACGACGTGCAAGTGGCGGTGGAAGCACGCGATGGCGGTGTTTATTTCCACACGCTTTATCCCTCCGGCCTCGATACGCCCATCCGCGTCGATTACCACTTGCGAGTGCCGCGCCAGATTCATTTGGATGAGGTCAGCACATTGCAAGGTGACATCGTTATCCACGATGTGGACGGATCAATGGAGGTGCACAACCTTCACGGCGACATTGAAGGAATCAACGTTTCCGGTTCGGTGAAGGCCCATGCGCTGACAGGGAACATTCTTATCTCTCTTCGCTCCATGCCGGATCGCCGCCTGCCGCTTCAGCTTGCCACGATCAATGGCAACGTTGATCTGATGATGCCGGTCGACGCGAATGCCGATCTGGAGCTCTCCTCCGTGGCTGGGAACATTGAAGGCAAATATCCCTTTCAAGTTAGCTCAACTCCCGGTGATTCCACGCGCCGCGCCCAAGTGGGCACGGGAGGAGTGCGGGTGGAATTGCGGACCGTCCGCGGAAATATTAGCGTTGGTCAACGCGATGCTGATCTGTAAGAAGAATGGAACCTGCAGGCCCATATTGGCTCGGCATATTGATGGTGACGATTCCACGCCTCCCGCGTCCTACTGAACAAGGAAGACGCGAGAGTCGCCGGAAAGGAAATCAGGAAATGGAAATCGAGAACAAAGCAATCACGCAGAGCGAAGCCAAAGGGCCCACTGCGGGCCACGGATTAATTTTGAGCCTCACAATTGCCCTTGTCCTGCTTCTAACGGTTGGGGGAAGTGCATTGTACGGGCAAAAAGCTCCCAATGCCCCGTCCGCACCTCAGGTTGCGCCGGAACCGCCTGAACCTCCGGACGCTCCCGAGCCTCCTGAGCTTCCAGACCCGCCAGATGTGGCGCAAGTCTTCGTTTTGAATGACGGCGGGGTCCGTTTGGGCGTCACCCTGAGCGAAGTGACTTCAGAAAAAGCAGTGCAATTGAACCTGCCCACCGTCGCTGGCGCCATTGTCGACAGCGTGCAAAAGAACAGCGCCGCTGCCAAGGCTGGGCTTGAGGCCGGTGACGCAATTATCGAATTTGACGGTGTCCACGTGCGTAGTTGCGCCGAACTACGGCGGCTGATTCGGGAAACTCCGGCTGGGCGCACCGTGGCAATCAAGGTTGTACGTGGAGGGAAGGCATTCTTCCTGACGGCGAAGCTGGAAGCATCTAACAATCAATTCAGCTATAACATGCCGGAGATCCGTATTCCCCCGATGAATTTTAGGATGCCGAAGATGGACATTCCCCCCATGGAGTTTCCCGAGGCTCCGACTCCAGGCGAGCTGCGTCGCGCCACGTTGGGAATCGCCGGCGACGACCTCACCCCGCAGCTTGCGAAATATTTTGGCGTCAATCAGGGTACCGGAGTCCTGATCTCTGAGGTGACCATCGGCGGACCAGCGGATAAAGCCGGATTGAAGGCTGGCGACATCATCATTCAAGTGGACGGCCTACCTGTGCGGGGTGTGCAAGAACTTCGCCACGCACTGAATGACAACTTTCCTGGCGATACCCGCAAAGTGAATTTGACCATCGTCCGCGACCGGCACGAGCAAACCGTGAGCGCGGAATTGACCCGCTCGCAACCCTTGGAGAAGCGCACCTCCAACGGCACAGGGCCAGCTTCGGAATTGGATTTCGGTCTGTTGCCTGCGCAGACTGTGCAATTGCGATCGCAAGCAGACCAGATGCGGGCACAGGCAAATCAGATTCATGCATTGGCAGACACTCAACGCGCCGTAATCCAATCGGAAGTCCTTCAACAGCAGAAATACCTGAAGAGCGAATGGCAGCAACAACTCCAACAACAGATGCGTTCGCTCAAGGACGAACTCCAGCAAATGAAGGATCTCCACGTCACCGTGAATCAAGACGGAGAGATTTAAGCTCAAGCTGCCGGGCTCCCACCCTGCGCAGGATTGTTTTCGGCATACTACCCCCTGGGCTGCGGTTCCCTCTCACGGAATTGCCGCCCGTTTTTTCTCCCGCCGCGAGATCAGGCGTAGCCGAACTTAAAAAAAGAGCAGGAAAAATCCACCCCAGGTTTTCTTAGCGTGCATCTGTTTGGCCTTGGAAGGTCTCTAATCTAAAGGAGGGTTTCGGAACAGGCAGGGGGGGGCTGCCCTCTCATCTCGAACCTGATTGCCGGGCGGCAGGTTTAGTGGCATCATCAGGTGTTGGAAATTCTCAGGGCCATTTTGATAGATTCTCTTGATCGAATGACGCGGATCCTCTTATTACGTTCCCGGCACCTTATGGCGGTCAGTATTCTGTTGCTGCTGGCTGGGGTGGTGGTCCTTTCGGCCGCTACGCGAAGGCCCTGCCTTCAGGCGGGTAGCGCGTCGTGGCATGTTTGGAAGTCCGGGCACATGACCAAGGCGAAGGTTATGAAAGCCTGCCAGCTCCGCGTAAACGCAGAGGCCCAGACGCCCCAGACTGTTCTGGAAGAGTCCCCGGCCCCAGCGCCATCGATCTATTTCCCCCACGAAGAAAGCATTCCTCCCGCATTACCCCTGGTTGCCCAAGTCCGTCACTTCCGCGCTCCCCCCACCCTGGGATAGCTCCGTCTTTTTTCAAATTTGCCGTTATCCGATTCTGTTCGTGGAGAACACGCCCGAGCAGAACCTTTTCGAACCGCTGGTCGGTCTTTCTCGGTGTAAAGGCCTAAGAATTACAGAGCACGCGGAGCCCTCGGCTTGGATAAGGGTTCATAAGCATCGAAGCGATACCCCATTCGCCGGGGAGTGACTGGGAATTCATTTCAAATTAAGAGGGTATGGTCTTGCCATCTCCACCAACGGCAGTACAGATCCAGCAGCTCAAATTTTTTGAGACCTGTCTCATTGCCGACGCCATCGAGAGCTTTGGCGTCCGCTTGCGCAACGAAGGGTTCGCCACCGCAGGCTTCCGCTGCCTCTTCAAGAATCTGCCCCCTATGGTGGGTTATGCGGCCACTTGCAAGGTTCGCTCCGCAGATCCCCCCATCGTGGGTAGCCGATATGAGGAGCGCACAGATTGGTGGAAGCACATTGCCAGTATTCCCGCTCCGCGAGTTTTGGTCATGCAGGACGTTGATGATCCGCCCGGCACCGGGGCATTCCTGGGAAAGGTCCACGTCAATATCCTGTTGGCCATGGGTTGTGTGGGAGCGATCACCAACGGTACAGCGCGGGAACTCTCCGGAATTGAAGAAAGCGGCTTTCAGGTTTTTGCCGGACGGCTCGCCATTTCTCGCGCCTATATTCATGTCATTGAATATGGCGGGCCGGTGGAAGTGGGAAACCTAACGATTCATCCGGGCGATTTGATTCACGGAGACCGGCATGGCGTCATCACGGTTCCCAAGGATCTCGTCCCTAAACTCCCCGATGCGGCGCGGGCAATTGGCGAGAAGAAACAACGATTGATTGATTTGTCCCGAAAACCCGGAACTACCCCTGAGGAATTCAGCCGGGGGATCAAGGATCTGCTCGATTTCAACCCGGATTCCCATCCTGATGGAGCAAAACCGTGGAAACGATAAAAAGGTGTGAAACGAATTTCATACCCGCAGCGGCGGTTAATAGTCCACTGGACAGCCCGGAGATCCCTCGGCTTACCCCGCGGACTATGACCTTTCGCCGCTCCGCCGCTACAACATCCTCCGTAACTTTGCTTGGTCTCAGTCTACTCTCCCTGGTGTTTGCCACCTCCTGCTCCAAGGTTCGAGCCACGAACGAACCCTCGGGGACGGTCACTGTGGGCGTGACCGGGGTTGTCCGGAAATCGCTGGCTCGCCGAATCACCCTCTCTTCGGAGCTTGTTCCCTTTCAGGAGATCGACGTCTACGCCAAAGAAGCCGGTTTTGTCAAAAAGCTGTATGTCGACTACGGCAGCCGCGTGCAAGCGGGGCAGTTGATGGCCACGCTGGAGATTCCTGAACTCGAAGCGCAGATGCAGGAGGACCAGGCGGCCATCAAGAACGCGGAAGATGAAGTCTCCCGCGCTGAAAACCAACTGAAACGTTATCAGGCGCAGTACAAGGTTCTGCACCTTGAATACACCCGCTTGAACGACGTCTTCGAAAGCCAGCCCGGCCTGGTGGCGCAGCAGGAAGTTGACGACTCGCAAGGCAAGGACCTTGCTGCCGCGTCGCAAGTGGATGCGGGTGAGTCGTCCCTTCAGGCGGCGCGCAGTCAACTGCTGGTAAGCAGGGCGCGGTTGATTCACGATCAGGCGCTGTTCGCCTACTCGCGCATCACTGCTCCATTCGCAGGCGTGGTGACCGCGCGCACCGCCAATCTGGGAACCTTGATGCAGGCGGGAACCAGCTCCAGCACCCAGGCCATGCCGCTGGTCAAGCTTTCTCAGGATGATCTGTACCGCCTGGTCATGCCGGTTCCGGAATCCTCCGTCCGTTATATCCAAATTGGCAAGCCGGTTGAGGTTCGCGTGCCGGCGCTGAATCAGTCGTTCCCCGGCAAAGTGGCGCGCTCCTCCCTGGATGTTCAGGAAGGCACGCGCACCATGCACACGGAAGTTGATGTGCCTAACCCCAAGCGCCTTTTGATGCCGGGCATGTATGCTGAAACCACACTGACCCTGGAAGCAAAAGAAAACGTCTTGGCCGTTCCTCTGGAAGCCGTGAACCACGAAGGCGACACGACCACGGTGGATGTGGTGAATTCCGCTGGCACGGTGGACGTGCGCACCGTGACGGTGGGCCTTGAAACTTCCACCGACGCGGAGATCGTCTCGGGTTTGGAAGAAGGCGATCAAGTGATCGTCAGCGATCGCAGCGGGCTGAAAGCAGGCCAAGCCGTGAATGCGAAAGCTGTGAAGATGTTGAGGCCAGGGGGGAATGGGGAGTAGAGAGTCGGGAGTAGGGAATTTGTAGTGGGGAATTGGAAGCCCGCGAAGCGGGCGTGGCCACTTAGCCCACGGCGAAAGCCGTGGGAAAGGAATGGCATCAATAAGAAAAATACCAAAGGTGCCCCGGTAGGGGCGAGATCGTCAGTCATCAGTTGTAACGGCGGTCTCCGACCATGCTTGTCCAAATTACGGGAGACTTGTAGCGCGGGTGTCCCCACCCGCGTTTTCACGATGGGTGAATGGATGTCAGGCGCGGGTGGGGGACACCTGATTAGATAACGGCATCGG
>PLSX01000230.1 GCA_003165315.1 Acidobacteriota bacterium | reverse complement strand
CTCTTTTACACCGGGGCGGACACATATCTCCTTTAATTTCTGTAATATATTGGGTTTATCAGGTTAAGTGCCTTATTTTTGTTCAACTTATTGGGTTACCCTGGAACCGTCCGAAATCGGTCTTTTATTTTCAACAACATATTGGGTTATACCTTCGTTTTTGTTGTTCATTTTCCCGCTCATGATCGCCTACCATTCGAAGTATTAAGCCTTTTATTTTCAGTGAGTTGGGTTTGTGCCGGTTCATTTCTGTCTTTGTTGATTTGAGTTAACTGTATTATTTTTCAGTAGCTTATTGGGTTGCCCCGAGCTTTCAGCGTCTCTCCGAATTCTGCCCGCTTCAGAGAATCTTTCGCTACTGTCACGTAGAAAGCTCGCGATCTCCGGATGAACCAGTCGGAGACATTAAAACCTGGAGATGCCGGGAGCCCAGGGGAAATTCTCTCTGGCAGACAATGTTCAAAGTTCGGCTTCAGGTTGTGGGGGGAAGATCGCAAAGGGGCCGGATCCTCCATAGCCATTCTAGGCTATCACAGCGGAGGGCTATTGTCAGAAGATTGATGACTCCTTAGCAATTTTGCTGTCCGGGGCGGAAGGTTATTGGAGTGCGTGCAGCTTGCCGTCGCTTTCCTTTTCGCAAGCTTGCTTGCGAAGGTCTTACCCACCGCTCCAATCCCAAGCCAATCCAACGAAGTGAAGCTTTGGAGTGCGTGCAGCTTGCTGCCACTTTCCTTTTCGCAAGCTTGCTTGCGAGGATCTCGCTTCATTCGCGTTTCATCGTTCCTGATCGATATCCAGCCAGCAAGCTGGCTGGAAGCAAAAGCGGCAGCAAGCTGCACGCACTCCAAAGCTCCGCTCCGAATGCCAGCGATGGGAAATCCATACCAGCACCGGCGAAGCTGCCGAGAAGTCCGAGCTAGGCGATAAGGGTGAACTTGCTTCGCTCAGTCCGCCCAGGCCAGGTAGCCGGGAACGATCATGCCGACGACGGGTATGATCATCAGAATTCCCCACCAGCTTGGCTTGTTGCGGGCTTCCGCAATTCCCATGAAGGTGAGGACGATGACCACGATGTTTATGAGTGGGACCAGAAAGAGGACAATCCACCAGACGGGCTTTCTGGCGATGTTTAACATCAAAACCGCACTGATGATGGGTATCCAGGCCCACCATTCGTTCTGCGTGTTGGTCTTCCTGGCAATGGTCTGGAGCGCCAGTGAGAAATAAACATAGAACGCGATTCCGATGACGCCGATGACCAGAAATGCCACACCTGCCGCCGCGACCGAGGTTCCACCCCTTTCATCCGCGAATAAAGGGATCGCCAGCATGAAGGTGAGAACGGCAAGAAGGGAAAGAGCCACTTTTGCCAGCTTTGGCCGGCGCGGGGGAATGGTTCGCATGACAATATCTCCTCACAGATTGAATCAGAATTCACCATCAGGGGTTGATTCACGCCTAGGCTGCAACCGCCGTCGGTTTCAGAGTGCCCCGTGTCAATTTATCCATCGGTCATCGTTACGGCGCTTGTCCCTGTGGTGGGGCGAATCTTAATCCGACCACGCCAGATAGCCGGGAACAATCAGGCCGAAAAACGGGACGATGGTCATAATTCCCCACCAGCTCGGCTTGTTGCGGGCTTCCGCGATGGCCATCCACACGATTACAGCGATGACAATATTTACCAACGGGATGAGCAGTAGCGCAATCCACCACACCGGCTTCTTGGCAATGTTCAGCATCAGCACCGCCTGGATGATCGGGATCCAAGCCCACCAGGGGTTCTCTGTATGGGTCTTTTCGGCGATAGTCTTTAGCGCAAGGGAGAAGTAAACATAGGCGGCGGCAGCGAAGACGAGAATAGTGAGGATCACCGCCCCAATAGCCGCGGCCTGAGCACCCGTGGGTTGATCAGCGAAAAGGGGGACAGTTGTCAGCAGGGTGAGACTGGCAAGGGTGGATAGAGCAGCAATCGTCAGCTTTGATTTACGCTGGATGACTATTGGCATGACTTATCTCCTTGTTGATTGAGTCGCCATCAATCCTATTGGGCTTAACCACGATTTTGACTGCCTCTAATTTTGTTTCCGGAAAGTGCGAGTCCTTTTCCCAGTCAACCAGCACCTTTGCTCCCGCTGACGGCCACCAGGCCCAAGGCGTTACGCCTTATCGGTCCAGGCAAGCATCCCGATGATGATCAGATTTACCACGGGCACGATCAATAAAATTCCCCACCAGCTTGGCCTGTTGCGGGCATGGGCTACGCCCATCCAGATCAGGATAAACATTACGATATTCAGGAACGGGACGATGCAAAGCACGATCCACCAAATCGGCTTCCGAGCGATATTCAACGACAGGATGATTTGGAGGATGGGAACCCAGGCCCACCATCCGTTCTCCGTGTTGGTCTTCCTGGCAATGACCTGCAGCGCCAAGGCAAAATAGATGTAGGCAACGATAAATACTGCGAGCATCAGGTAGTACAGGCCTTTCAGCGCATCGCCGCCGGGCACCTCTTGAGCAAAGAGAGGGACGGCTGGCAGCAGGGCGAGGCAGGCAAGGCCTGACCACGCGGCCAGCATCAGCTTTGGCTTTCGCCGGGGGAGTGCCCCCATAAGAAATCTCCTGGTTGCGCTGCACCACTCCAAGGCACAGTGGATCGCGGAGAAATTCGCCCCAGATTCTTTCTGAACCCGATCAAGGCACGCGCCTTGGTACGTCAAGGCTACCGGCATGGAGAACGTAACAGGTGATATCCACTTCTCACCTCACCGAACGCGTGAAGGATCGCCTAATGTTCAAATCCCATGAAGTTCTCTATTGACTGAATCTGAGGCTAGTGGGTGTATACACCCGTTGCACCTCCAAATCAAGCAGGGAGATGAAGCTGTGTACCAGATATTGACTTGGCAGTTCTCTTACGTCCGGCCCCAGGCGGTCCCCGTTCTCCTCCGCCCGGCACTATTCTCAATGCGCTTGCAATTTTGCGGCTGTTTCTGACATAAGGGGTAGGCGTCCATCGGCTATTCACGGTTCGACAGGAGTACACAATCTCATGTTTCATATGAAGAAGATCGTTTCCCAATTCCTGTTTCCCGTGCCTCTCACCCTGGAATTCCTGCTGGTGGGACTATTCCTGCTGTGGTTTACCCGCCGGCAGAGAGCCGGAAAGGTGATGGTGACGTGCGGAGCTATGCTGCTGTTTGCGTTCAGCAACCTCATCACTTCCAACGCTCTGCTTCGACCTCTGGAACACTCTTACCCGCCGCTCGCGGTTACCTCGGGCGGGGGTCGTCTCTCTTCCATTGAATTTATCGCGGTTTTGGGGGGATTGGGGGATGACGATCCGAATGTTCCCGTCACCAGTCATATTTTCCCCGACCTGATGGTGCGTCTCATTGAGGGGGTGCGTCTGTACCGCGAAATCCCGGGCAGCAAACTTATTCTCTCGGGTGGCCGCTACTCGTCCGATGGCATGACAAAAATGGCCGAGGCGCTGGGGGTTAGTCCGGGGAACATCCTGCACTTGGCAGAGCCGTTCGATACGGAGGAGGAAGGCCAGCAGATTTCCCCCATTGTGGGATCCAGGCAATTTATCCTGGTGACTTCTGCCTCGCACATGCCCCGCGCCATGGGGCTATTCCAAACCAGGGGGTTACATCCGATTGCCGCCCCCACCGATTTTCTCGCTCCCCGCCGCCCGTGGGAACTGGATGATTTCGTTCCCGACGGATATAAGCTCTTCAAATCGCAGATTTCGGTCTACGAATACCTAGGTTTGGCATGGGCGAAGCTGCGGGGGAAGCTGTAAACCCGTGAAGGTTAAATGCTGGCGGGTGAAGGAAGAAGTTTAAAGGATATAAGGGTAAGGGTTAAAGGAAAAGCTCGTCTCAAGCCGCGAGACCTGCGATATCGGGCGTTATTCATATCTTTTAGCCTTCAACCTTTAACCTTCAGCCTTTTCCACTCTACGTTTAGCTTTCATTCTTTAACCTTCATCCTTTAGCCTCTTGGCGTACAACCCGCTTGCGCCTTTACACCTCATATAAGCTTGTGGGATAATTTCACAAACTATGATTTGGCAGGGCAGAAAGGGAATATGAAAAGAAATGTCAGGAAGATTGCCGCGGCGATAGGTCTGTTTGCAATGTTGGGGGGGAGTTTGTGGGCTGCGAAGACGCCTGCGCCGGCCGCTCCGGAACAAGCGTCCAAACCTGCCACCACGCCGGCGGCCACGACATCGTCCAATGCCGCTGACCACGCCAAGTCTTATTATCACTTCATGCTAGCGCGGCGCTATAAGGAGCTGGCCGAGGCTTACAACCGCACAGATTACATTGACCGCGCTGTCTCCGAGTACAAACAAGCCATTGAAGCCGATCCTGACTCTCTTTTCCTTCGCACGGAATTGGCGGAGCTTTATTCGCTATCGGGCCACACTGCCGAGGGCGTTGCGGCGGCCGAGGACGTCCTGAAAATAGATCCTGATTACCCTGACGCACACCGTCTTCTCTCACGCATTTACTACCACATGCTTGACACCAGTCAGGGGGGAGGTGGAGTCCCCAAGGAAAACCTGGCCAAAGCTATTGAGCATCTGGAAGCGCTGGTGAGAGTGGATCCAGGCGATTCGGATTCCCTTCTTCTCCTTGGCCATCTCTACAGGGTTGATAATCAGCCCAAGAAGGCGGAAGAGACCTTTCGCAAAGTGTTGCAGACCGATCCCAACTCCAAGGTGGGGCTTGCCAACCTGTCGGAGATTTACATTCAGAATGGGGATTTTGACCAGGCCATCGAAGCGCTCAATAAGATCCCTGAAGGGGACATGGATTCGCAGCTTTTTGGCATGCTGGGCTACGCCTATTCGCAAACTCAGCAATATGACAAAGCCATCGATATCTATGAGAAAGTGCTGGCGCAAGAGCCGGACAACACCAACATCCGGCGCTATTATGCGGAAGCATTGCTGAGCTCAGGCAAGAACGCCACCGCCCGCGAGCAGCTTCAAAAGATCCTCAAGAGCGAACCAGAAGATGGATTGAGTTACAAGCGTCTGGCAATGCTCGACCGCGAGGAAGGGCGCTTTGACGATGCCCGCCAGGAACTGGAAAAGGCCAGGTCTTTGAGTGCGGATGATCTGGAAATTCCCTACCAGCAGGCGTTGCTGGAGTCCACGGTGGGCAACAACGACAAGGCCGTTACGATTCTTAAGGATCTGGTACAGCAGTCGGAGCGGCCAGGGGGCAAATATACGGTGCCGGAAGCCAACAACCGGGCCCTCTTTCTTGAGCGGCTGGGCATGGTGTACCGCGACGAAATGAAGTATCCCCAGGCCATGGAGGTCTTCAAGCAAATTCAGGCGCTGGGTCCATTGCAGGAACCGCGCGCGGAGCTGCTGATCATTGAAACACTGCGCCTTGAGCATCAGCCGGATAAGGCCATGGCGGAAGCGGATACAGCGGTCAAGAACTATCCCAAGAATCAGGAGTTGGTGATTACACGCGCCACCATGCTGGGCGAAGCGGGCCATGTGGATGAGGCCGTCACCCAACTGCAAACGCTCCTTACGAACCGGCCGATTGATCGTTCCATCTATATCTCAATCGCCCAGGTCTATTTGCAAGCCAAGCGGTTTGAACCCGCCGAGCAGGCGATTCAAAAAGCCCTGGACCTGAGCCCGAGCCCCGAGGACCAGGAATTCGCGCTTTTCGTGCAGGGTTCCATTTTTGAGCGGCAGAAGAAGTATGACCAGGCGGAGCAGACGTTCAAGCGGGTACTCTCCGTGGATCCGCTGAACTCTTCCGCGTCAAACTACCTTGGCTATATGCTGGCGGACCGCGGTATCCGTTTGGATGAGTCGCTTAAATATATTCAGAAAGCGTTGGAGCTCGAGCCGGGCAACGCGGCTTACCTCGATAGCCTGGGCTGGGCATACTTCAAAATGGGCCGCTATGATCTGGCGGAGAAACCCCTGGAAAACGCCGCGACCAAGATTCAGAACGATCCCACTATTCACGAGCATTTGGGCAACCTCTATTTGCGCGAGGGAAAGACTGGCAGGGCGCAGGAGGAATGGCAGCGCGCCCTGAAGGAATGGCCGGACGCCGTTTCCAGCGATTTCGACGCCGACCAGGCCAAGGAGCTCCAGAAGCAGCTCGACTATCTGAAGAGCCATCCTGCGCATGGCAATGCGTCCAACCAGTAGATGCCTGCGGGAGTGCGTGACTGCTCAAGTTTGGGCGGTCCGTTTCTCCTTTTTAAGGTAGAATTCTCTTGCCGAAAGTAGCACTGTGCTTTGTGCGCAGGGCCATCTCAACAAAATTTTGGGTGGGCTGCGCCTCAAGCCGCCACCCGGTTGCGCGTTTACATTGCCAAAAACAATTCGCCTTCGCTCATTTGCCAAAATCAACCACGGGCTCAAGATCCTGCGCAAGCGGTCCGATGGGTACCACGAACTCCGCACGATCTATCAGACCATTGGGCTGCACGATCGCCTGGAAATCAGTCTTTCCAGGGTGGGAAAGGCGATCACTGTCGAATGCGATAACCCAGCAATTCCCCCCGGCCCGGGCAATTTGGTTTACCGGACATGCGAAGCTTGGGCGAAGGTTCGTGGCTGGGGCGGCAGGATGCGGGTTCAAATATCCAAGTCGATTCCCCTCGGCAGTGGACTCGGTGGCGCCAGCACCAACGCCGCCACTACGATTCTGGGCCTTGAGCGATTGAGTGGCGACCGCCTGGATGCCACTGCACGGCAAAGGCTGGCCGCGGGGCTTGGTTCAGACGTCCCCCTGTTCCTGCTTGGCGGACGCGTTCTGGGCTGTGGCCGCGGGGAAGAGGTTTATCCCCTTGTCGACCTTCCCTCCCTCCATTGTCTGGTTATTTTCCCGGGATTTTCGGTTTCCACCGCGGAAGCTTATCGCGAGGCAGGTTTAGGGTTGACAGATGAGGCTCGTAGCGCTTACATTGGTAGTTTCGGTGCGTGGCCACATTTTCCCCTGATGAGTTGGGGACCGGCTGAAAACGATTTTGAGAATGTCGTTTTCACGAGGTGGCCTGAGTTGGCGAGATTGAAACGCCAACTTATCCGAGCCGGGGCCGAAGTTGCTTCTTTGACAGGTAGTGGGTCTGCTGTTTACGCCCTCTTTTCCTCGTCTCGTCAACTTTCCCGCGCCTCGAAACTCATACCCAAAGGGTGGCTTAAATTTTCGACTCGCACCTTGGTGCGCGACGAATACCATCGAGAGCTTTACGAGCAGTGACGTGTGACAAGTGACGAGTTACAAGCAAGAATGTGCCTTGCCACTCACCACCTGCTGCATGCCGCCTGAGTAATCGAAAAACGATGACTGGAAAGTCCGGGCATTCACTCGCCTTTGGCCTTGCTTGCCACTCGTCACTTTTCACTCGTCACTGTTTTTGGGAGGTCGTCCAGCGGTAGGACACATGCCTTTGACGCATGGAACCCTGGTTCGAGTCCAGGCCTCCCAGCCAGGTTTTATTTTATATTTTTAGATAGGCGCACAAGGAAGAAATGAAAAATCAGCAGGTTCGACATACGCTGAAAATCTTCACGGGGAATGCCCATCCGGCGTTGGCCAAGGAGATTTGCAAGGAACTGGGAGTGCCTCTGGGTAAGGCTCAGGTGGGGCGATTCCCGGATGGCGAAGTGAAATTGCAAGTCCTCGAAAACGTGCGCGGAGCTGATGTTTTTGTCATCCAGCCCACGTGCCATCCCGTAAATGACAATCTGATGGAATTGCTGGTGATGCTTGACGCACTCAGTCGCGCTTCCGCCTCCAGGATAACCGCCGTGATGCCCTATTTTGGGTATGCGCGGCAGGACCGTAAGGACCGCCCGCGCGTTCCCATTTCCTCCAAGCTGGTGGCTGATTTGCTAACCTCTGCCGGCGCGGACCGGGTGCTGGCGCTTGAACTGCACGCCGGGCAGATTCAAGGTTTCTTTGACATTCCGGTGGATCACCTTTACGCAACCCCCGTAACCGTGGGTTACTTCCGCCGTCTGAAATTGAAGGACCTGGTGGTGGTTTCTCCTGACACCGGGGGCGTGGAGCGCGCCCGGGGTTTCGCCAAGCGAATGAACATTCCACTGGCGATAATCGATAAACGGCGCGAAGACGCGCAGGTGGTGGAGATTTTTAACGTCATCGGTGAAGTCAAAGGCAAGACTTGTTTGTTGGTCGATGACATGATTGACACCGGTGGAACCATTACTTCCGGCGCCAGAGCATTGATGAATAAGGGTGCCGCCAAAGTCTTCGCTTGCTGCACGCACGGAGTTTTTGCCGGCAATGCCATCGAGAAAATCTGTGCATCGCCCCTGGCGCAAGTAGTGGCCACGAATTCAATTCCCCTTTCGCCCGCCGCGAAAGCCTGCGGCAGGATTAAAGTTCTGAGTGTGGCAAGTTTGCTCGCGGAAGCAATTCGGTCCATTCATGATGAGACGTCGGTAAGTAAACTCTTCATCTAATGGAACGGTGCCAGCACCGCCGCCACACAGTGATTACAGGCGGAAATCGGAGCATCTGAGCCGGTCGATGAACTACGAGGTTCCAGTTTTGGGTTTCGGCCTTTTGAGGAGTGGAAAGATATGAGTCAAGCATTTACAGTTGAAGCAGAGCCGCGTGAGGATTTTGGCAAGAATGCCGCGCGCCGCACCCGCGCCGCGGGACGCATCCCGGGCGTTGTCTATGGTGGTGGTGGGCCGGTCATCCCGGTTTCCGTTGACCCCATCGGCATTCGCAACATTCTCCATTCAGAGTCCGGCCATAACACCATTTTCACCTTGGAAGTGCGCGGAAAGGCTCCGGCACGCGCCATGGTTCGCGATTGGCAGTCCGAGCCGATCCGCGGCGGGCTGCTGCATGTTGACTTAGTGCGCATCGCACTCGATACCAAGTTGAGGTTGAAGGTGGCCATCCATGTCACCGGTGAACCCAAGGGTGTGAAAGTTGAAGGCGGAGTCTTTGAATTCATGCTGCGCGAAGTTGAGGTTGAGTGCCTACCGGATGATATTCCGGAGGCCATCAGCGCTGACGTGTCGGCGCTCGCCCTCGGCCAAAGTCTGCGTGTGTCGGAACTGACCATCAGCCCGAAGGTGAAGGTTCTGACCGACTCCAACCGCGTCGTGGCTCATGTGGTGGCCCCGAGAGCGGAAGAAGAGAAGCCCGCGGAGACGGCGGAAGCAGCTCCCGCTGAGCCTGAGGTCATTCGCAAGGGTAAGGCGGATGAGGAAGGCGCTGAAGAGGAAGCCGGCGGAGAAAAGAAAGAAAAGGCCGAGAAGAAAGAAAAAGGCAAGGATAAGTAACAAAGGCAGTAAAGAGTGGCGAATGACAAGTGACGAGCAAGCCGTGATCATCGTGTTCATCGCCGTACCCGTGGCGGAACGAGGGCGTGCAAGGATGGACAGTTTTTGTTAGCTTGTCACTCGTCACTTGTCGCTCGCCACTGTTCTTATGAAGCTCATTGTCGGTTTGGGGAACCCCGGCGCCGAGTATCACATGACCCCCCACAATATGGGGTTCATGGCGATTGACCACCTGGCCGATGCCTGTGGGAAAGAGTTGTCACGCCGCGAGGCACAGGCTCTGATCGCTTTCACGGAATTGGCAGGCGAGCAAGTTGTTCTAGCGAAGCCGCAAACGTATATGAATTTGAGCGGCTTGGCTGTTTCGCGGCTGCTCCAGAATTACGAGTTGACACCGCGTGATCTGCTGGTGCTGGTTGACGAAATTAACATACCGCTAGGCGGGCTGCGAATTCGGCCCCATGGCAGCGCCGGCGGGCACAATGGGTTGAAATCCATCATCGGCGCTCTAGAAGCCGATGATTTTATCCGGTTGCGGATGGGTGTGGGACCGGACCGGCAAATGGAGGATTACGTTTCCTACCTCCTCAAGCCGTTTCGCCCAGCGGAATCAAAGTTGGTCGCGGAGATGCTCGATTTGGCCATTGAGGCCGTCCGCGTCATTATTCTTGAAGGTGTTCAAAAGGCGATGAATCGCTTTAATCGGCGGGTTCCGCCCACCGAGTCGTGAGGTCACATGCGCAATTACGAAATGATTTTTATCGTCCGGCCCGACGTGGCTGATGACGACGTTCAAAAGCTGATCACGCAGATGGAAGGCGTGGTGGCATCCGCGGGCGGTAAAGTTGAGAAGGTGGAAAAGATGGGCCGCCGCCGCCTCGCCTATCGCGTTGAAAAGCAGCGCGAAGGCTTTTATGTGCTCTTCTACGTGCAGGGTACCGGAGATACGGTGAAGGAGTTTGAGCGCCGCCTCAAGGTGACCGATGCGGTGATCAAGCACATGACTGTCTGCACGGATGAGATTCTTCAGCGCGCAGCGAAATTCAAGGCCCTGCGGACCAAGCAGGAGGCCAAGCGCCGGCGGAGCAAGCCTGCTCCAGCTCCCCCGCCCGCTATGCCCTCTGCCCCGGCCGAGAATGCGCAAGCATAAAGGAGTTAATGACTATGCCAGTTCCAAGCAGAGAAGGCGCGCCCTCCGGCGACCGACCCCAACGGCGTGAGGGCGGCGGTGGAGGTGGCGGCCGTAAGCAATATTTTCGCCGCCGCAAAGTTTGCAAGTTTTGTACGGAAAAGATCGACATGATCGATTACAAGGACGTGCGCCTGGTCGGCGAGTTCGTTGCCGAGCGCGGCAAGATTCTGCCTCGCCGCCTCACCGGCACTTGTTCCACTCACCAGCGCGCGCTATCGGAAGCAATCAAGCGCGCACGGAATATCGCACTGCTGCCTTTCGCGGCAGGAGCTTAAGAGGCGTAATACGGGACACGAGTCAAGGCAGACCATAGGCCGCTCGGCTCCAGTCTCTCGCATTTGAAGGGCGCGTCCGGTCTACCGAATCCCGGGCCCTGTACAGAGGAGTTTCGACATGGAAGTAATTCTTCTTGAGAATATTGATAAACTTGGNNGCGTCCGCTTCCTCAAGCTTGAGGCAAAGGAAAAGGCTGATGCCGCTGATCTCTCAACGCTACTCGAAGGCGTCAGCGTCACGGTCATCCGTAAAGCGGGTGACAAAGGCAATCTTTTCGGTTCCGTCACATCGATGGATATTGCCGAAAAGCTTCTCGCCCAGGGCTATCACATTGACCGGCGCAAGATCAATCTTGTCACGCCCATCAAGGTGCTGGGTGAGTGCAGTGTTCCGGTCAAACTCCATCGGGAAGTGACAACTACGATAAAAGTCCGCGTTGAGCCTGATGAGGAGAGCAAGGCCAAGATTCAGGCCGCAGCGGAAGCCCAGGCGCGGGCCAGCGCCCATTCCGCCCACAAAGAAGAAGCTCCCGTTGTCGAATCCCCAGCGCCTGCCCCGGAAGCTGAACAGGAAGAAGCCTAACC
Source organism: Acidobacteriota bacterium (assembly GCA_003165315.1). GTDB lineage: Bacteria > Acidobacteriota > Terriglobia > UBA7540 > UBA7540 > Bog-366. The sequence continues at coordinate 27,970 of PLSX01000230.1, read as the reverse complement.
CTTGCCCGCTTCGTCTGCCATTTCTGGCGGGCGGAGCGGTGTGGGTACAATCCCGACTTGAACTGGCAGGCAGCACTCTTCCCTTGTCTTCCGCAGAAAATATCCACAGGCTGGCCTGACTTCTTCACAGATATTCCGGCTTTTGCACAGATTTCCGCATTCTGTCATCACGCGGGCTTAGGGAAGTTCGTGTAGAATTGACGATACTCCAATGCCGACTGCGCCTGCCAACGACCGTGCTGTTCCACACAACCTCGATGCGGAACGTGCCCTTTTGGGATCAATCCTGCTCGACAATTCTGCTTTAAATTTTGCCCAGGAAATTCTGAATATCGAAGATTTCTATTCACAAGCTCATCGCCACGCGTTTGAGAAGATGAGCGAACTCTCGGAGAGGGGGCGCGTCATCGATTTAGTGACGCTCTCCGAGGAATTGGCCAAGGCAGGCTTGCTGGAGAAATCCGGCGGCGCGGCGTACTTAGCGGCGCTTACCGACGGAGTTCCCATTGGTACCATGGCAGGGATGGCGGAGTATTGCCGAATTGTAAAAGAGAAATCGACGATTCGGCGATTGATCACCGCTTCCGAGAATGTTATTTCCAATTGCCTTGCCGGGACGGAAGACTCGGAGAAGTTGATTGACCTCGCTCAAAGTGCGGTCTTTGAAATCGGCGAGAAGCGCGAGCAGACGGGTTTCACCACGGTCCGTGACATCGTCAAATCCAGCCTCGACCAGATCAATAAGATGTTCGAGCGCGGCCAGCGCATTACCGGCGTGGCTACGGGACTGGAAGACCTCGATAACATGACCTCGGGCTTGCAGCCGAGTGATTTGATTGTAATCGCGGCGCGGCCATCGCTGGGCAAAACCGCGCTAGCACTCAACATCGCTTCCCATGCCGCCATGCAGGATGGCAAAGTGGTGGGAATGTTCTCTCTCGAAATGAGCAAGGAGTCGCTGGTCACCCGCCTGCTCTGCTCGGAAGCCCGAATCGACAGTCACAAGCTCCGCACCGGGTTCGCCAGCAAGGAAGATTGGAACCGCATTACGCCTGCCTTGGGAAGGCTTTCCGAAGCGCAATTTTATATCGATGACACTCCAGCTCTGAGCATCATGCAGATCAGGGCCAAGGCGCGCCGGATGAAGGCTGAAAAGGGACTTGACCTGCTGATCGTCGACTATCTCCAGCTCATTGCCGGCCCCAGTAAGTCTGAAAACCGCACCCAGGAAGTCGCCTATATTTCGCGAAATCTCAAGAGCATCGCCAAGGAATTGAAAGTTCCGGTGATTGCGCTCTCCCAGTTGAGCCGCGCGCCTGAGCAGCGGACTGGCGCGGGTCAACGCCCACAGCTTTCCGACCTGCGTGAGTCGGGATCCATTGAGCAGGATGCCGACGTGGTCATCTTTATCTTTCGGGAAAAGAAGCAGGTGGAGAAGGGCGAAGAGCCGAGCGAAGAATTTGAGCAAGCTGGGTCGGAAACGCGTCTGATCATCGGCAAGCAGCGCAATGGCCCCACGGGAGACGTCCAAGTGGTATTCTTAAAACCTTATGCGAAATTTGAAAACAGGGCTCCTGATGCAGGTGACTCGTATTGATGAATCTTCCCACTGACAAACTGCTTCGACCCACCTGGGTTGAAATTTCTCTTCCCAAGCTGCGCCGGAATTTCCAGCGCGTCCGGGAATTGGCAGGGACGCGCAAGATCATGGCCGTGATCAAAGCTGATGCTTACGGCCACGGCGCAGTTCCTGTTTCCAAGTGTCTCGCTGAGAGTGGAGTGGATTGGTTTGGTGTGGCAACCGTTGAGGAGGCCTTGGAAATTCGTGCGGCGGGAATCGAGCAGCCCATCCTTTTGCTCGGTGGGTTGTACATGAGCGATCCCGCCCATTTGATTGAATACCGGTTGACCCCCTCGATCTCCTCCACGATGCGGCTTGACACCTATGCGAAGTGTGCGCGGCACTATGGCAAACCGATTGAATTTCACCTGAAGGTTGATTCCGGATTGGGCCGTTTGGGTCTGCCGCGAGACCGCGTGACAGCCTTCGTGGAGCATTACCGCGAACTCGATGGGCTGCAATTGAAGGGTCTTTTCACCCATCTTGCCTCGGCGGAGGATCTGGTTGCCGCCCAGACTGATGAACAGGGTGAACGGTTTAAAGAGGCGCTGGGGCAACTCCACGGCTTGCAGGTTGATCCGGAATGGATTCATGTTTCCAATAGTGCCGCGCTCCTGACAGGCAGAAAGTTTCCCGAAAATCTTGTGCGTATCGGGGCCCTGCTCTATGGCTATTGTATGCCGCTAGTTGTGCCACCGGGACAGGAACTTCCCAAGGTTCCGGATTTTGAACCGGTCCTTACTTTCAAATCGCGCATTGTTTATATGAAAGACGTTCCCAGCGGCACGCCCCTGGGTTATAGTGCCTCGTTCTATGCACGCCGCCCTTCGCGCATTGCCACCGTGCCTGTCGGTTACGCAGATGGATTAAGCCACGCACTCTCAAATCGTGGATATGCCATTGTACGTGGCCGCCGCGCGCGCATCGTGGGCAGCATCAGTATGGACCTCACTCTCCTCGACGTTACGGACATTCCGGGGACGAACATAGCCGATGAGGTCACACTGATGGGGGAGGCGGATCACTCCTCCATTACTGCTGTGGAGATTGCCCAACTGTTGGATACGGTTCCGTATGAAGTACTCTGTTCAATCGGCAAGCGCGTGCCGCGCATTTATGTCGATTGATCTGTTTCAAAGTGCGTTTGGCTGCCTGCCCGTGAAGAATTCGGGGAAAATCTTCCTGTAGATGGACATTCCCAGGGCTGCATGCATGCCCATTTTTTCCAGTGCCTCAATTTCTTCGTCAGTCGTAATTCCGCCCGCCGCGGTGATGGGGAGATTGGTAACAGCGCGCAAACTACGGAACCACTCGATGTCAGTTCCCTGCAATCTTCCCTCGCCATCGATGTAAGTGCAAAGGAATCCTGAACAGTAGGGTTCGAGCTTCGGAAGCGCCTCCACGGTGGTGAGAGGCAGCGTCTTCTTCCAACCATGAACGGCCACGCGGCCGCCATACGAATCCACGGCAATCAGAATCTTATCGCGGGGAACGCTGGCGGCGAGCTCGCGCAGGAAATCGTGATGAATGCCCTCTGAAGTGAAGGCGCTGCTGCCCACAATGGCCTTTAACGCCCCATCGCGCACTGCCGCCTGCGCTCGGGCCGTGTTACGAATGCCACCACCCACGCGGCAAGGCTTGCGCCGACAAAGATCACGGACGATCTCTGCATTGTTTTCAGCCTTGCCCATGGCGGCGTCCAGATCAATAACCTGGATTTCCGGATAGGCGGAGAATTTCTCCAATACGGCAAGCGGCTCCGGCAACTCCAGGAATTTTTCTTTGCCTTGGACAAGCTGAACTACTTTGCGGTCCATTAGGTCGATGCACGGAATAATCATGATGAATTTTCGGCTCTTGGAGTGAACGTGCGACAATTACGAATTGGGAATTACGCATTAAGAATTCGAAGTCATGTATTGGGAACGGTTGACTTATAAGACCCATCAACTTACGCAAGTGCTTCAGGACCCGTTCCTAATTCGTAATTCAGCATTTCCCAAGTGTTTCAAATCCTAACCGGCACGCCTTTCGTCCGTAGGAATTGCTTCAAGGTGCTGATTGTGTGCGTCTCGTAATGGAAGATCGATGCGGCAAGTGCGGCGTCAGCGAAGCCGCGCTGGAAGACTTCCGCAATGTGGTCCGGACTTCCGGCGCCGCCTGAAGCGATGACGGGAATGTGCAATGCCCGCGCAATCGTGGCGGTTAACTCGCAATCGAATCCTTTTTGCGTGCCGTCCGCGTCCATTGAAGTCAGCAGGATTTCCCCCGCGCCTAACTCCTCCACGCGTCGCGCCCATTCCAGTGCGTCGAGGCCTGTGGGTTTCGTTCCACCGTAGGTTACGACTTCCCAGCGAGGAGGTTCTTCGCTTTGCGCAGCATTCTCAAGCTTCTTAATCCGTCGTGCGTCAATGGCCACTACGATCGCCTGCCGTCCGTAATTTTCCGCAATAGTCCTTACCACTTCCGGGTTTTCAACCGCAGCCGTGTTGATTCCGACCTTGTCGGCCCCGGCGGAAAGCAATCGATGGGCGTCATCGAGTACCCGCACGCCTCCCCCCACGGTGAGAGGTATAAAAAGGCGGCGTGCGACCTTCCGGACAGTTTCCATCAGCGTGGCGCGGCCTTCACGCGAGGCAGAAATATCGAGCATCACCAGCTCGTCAGCACCCTCGCGGTTATACATATCCGCCATCTCGCCGGGGTCGCCGGCGTCGCGCAGGTTAACAAAGTGGACGCCCTTTACCACGCGGCCGTCTTTGCAGTCGAGACAAGGGATGATGCGTTTTGCGAACATAATCCAAAAACTTGTCCATAGTCATTAGTCCGTTGTCCGTCTCTATGGGACTATCGAGTCTTTTAGTGCAACGGACAACTGGCAACGGGCTACGGACCTTTCATAGACTTAGAAAATTCTTCAAAACCCTCAAACCGATATCGCCGGATTTTTCCGGGTGAAATTGAACTGCCCAGATATTGTTCATTTCAATTCCTGAGGCGAAAGTTTGACCGTATTCAGTGGTGGCACAGGCTTCAGGAGTTACTGGCCCGTAATAAGAATGGCAGAAGTAAACAAAGCTGCCGTCGGCGACCCCGTTGAACAATTTCGTATCCGGACGAAGAGCAATTTGACTCCACCCGACATGGGGAACTTTGAAGACCCCCTCAAAGCGTTTTACCGAGCCGGAAAGGATGCCCAGGCCAGGGACGCCGGGCGCTTCCTCGCTTGATTGGTAGAGTGCTTGCAAACCCAGGCATATTCCGAGGAAAGGTTTTCCCGCAGCAAAGACATCCCGCAGAGGGTCCAGCATCTCTCGGTCCGCGAGGCTCTTCATCATCGCGCCAAAATGGCCTTGACCCGGAAAAATTACCTTTTCAGCTTCCTTTAGGGCCGCAGGCTGATCGACCCTCTCGGCTGATAAGCCCAGGTACTCAATCGCTTTGATCACTGAGCCGACATTGCCACCACCATAGTCGAGAACAGAAATCATAGCAGCCCCTTTGTGCTGGGAAGCTGCGTACGCAAGCGACGGTCGTGGGAGCAGGCGAATCGCAACGCCCGCGCAAACGCTTTGAACAAGGCCTCAATGGCATGGTGGCTGGAGCGGCCGTAAGCCACCTTTAAGTGTACGTTCGCCAAAGCGGTCGTGGTGAAGCCGTGAAAGAAATCTTCCAACAACTCGGTCTGCAGATCGCCAACGAAGCGTACCTTCAGTGGAGCCTTCAGCACCAGATAGGGCCTGCCGCTCAGGTCTATGGCGGCGACGGCCAGGGTTTCATCCATGGGCATCAGGAAATAACCGGCGCGATTGATACCCTTCTTGGTGCCCAGAGCCTCGCGCACCAGTGTGCCCAAAACTATGCCGATGTCTTCGACGGTGTGATGTTGGTCAACGTCCAGATCGCCCTTTGCTTCAAGGTTCAAATCGAACCCGCCATGCCGTGTGAATAGTTCGAGCATGTGATCCAGAAAGCGAATGCCGGTCGAGATCTTGTAATCTCCCTTGCCGTCAAGATTCAGACGGGCGCGGATATCAGTTTCGGCAGTCTTGCGGTGCAACGTGGCAGTGCGTGCCTTCATGAGAACCATCCCGTCGAATTATAGGAGACCATGTTCTTCCAAGCTCGCGTTCCATCAGGAGTTTGGATAAGTTTGCGCAGGCGATGCAACTCACTCATCAAGCGGCTTGTTTGCGCCCTGGAGCCAATTGTGAAACGCAGGTAACCCTTCAGGTGCGGGTCGTAACTCCAATCACGGACCAGGATCTTCCTCGCGCGGAGTTTTAGGGCAATTTCCGGAGCGTGCTCGCCTACACGGGTCAGAACGAAGTTCGCCGAACTAGGAACGTAAGGAATATTGTGTGTCTCAAGCCAACGGCAGAAGCTGGCGCGATTGGCGCGGATGGTTTCCGCATACTTGCGCACTTGAGCATCGTAGCGGATGGCGATGCAGGCGCACATCAGGGCAAGCGAATTTACGGCAAATGGATTCTGTCCCCGCTGTAACGGGTCGATGAGCTGGGGATTGGCAAAGAGGCAGCCCATGCGGAGGGCTGCGAGTCCAAATGCTTTTGAAAACGTGCGCGTCACGATCAGGTTGGGATATTTGCGAATCCACGGCAAAATCGTCTGGCCGGAGAAATCCTGATAGGCCTCATCCACCAGCACCACCGTATCCGGAGCAGCCAGCAGGATAGCCTTTAACGCCGCCTTGGGAATCTGCGTCCCAGTGGGATTGTTGGGGTTGGCCAAAGCCACCCAGCGCACCTTTTCCTTCTTCAAAGTGGCAACAAATTCATCGGCAGGCAGGCAGAAATGTTCATCGTAGCGAATTCGCAGAATCCTACCGCCGGCAACATTGTTGAAGAATTCGTACACTGGGAAAGTCGGAGCGGGCACCAGTAAGGTGTCGCCTGGATCAACGAAAGTGTCGCAAACCATTTTGAGCGCGTCGTCCGTGCCGTTAGCAAGAAGCATCTCATCCGGTTTTACGCGAAAATAAGCGGCAAGCGTTTGGCGTCCTTCGTCATACTCGGGATAGCGCGTCATCATTTCCGGGTCCAGCGCCCGACGTAACGCGCGAATAACTTGGGGAGGACATCCCACCGTATTCTCGTTGAAATCCAGCCGCATCTTGCCGCCACGTCCCTCCTGGGGAGGACGGTACTTCTTCAAGGTTTCAATGGCCTGCCGGGGTCGAATCATCGCTTCTTCCTTTCACTCTTAGAAGGTCTGGAGGCGATGCTCGATGCCGATTGGAACCGGGTCTGAATTGAATATGCGTGTGCTTTCAGGCCCTCGGTGTTCGCCAGCGTGACGATTGTTTTTTCGAGTCCCGCGAGCCCGCGAGCGCTGAGCCGTTGCACAGAGATGGATTTCACGAAATCAGCGGCGCTTAGGCCGCCGCGCAGGCGTGCCGCCCCGCTGGTGGGGAGAATGTGGTTCGTCCCTGAGGCGTAATCGCCCGCGGCAACAGGGCTGTACGCACCCAGAAAAATGGAGCCGGCGGACTGCACCCGCCCCAACAACGATGTAGCGCCCTCAAAAAGCGTGAGGTGTTCGGGAGCAAGACGATTAACAAGCTCCGCCGCCTCAGCCACGTTGACCGTGACGATGATGCCACCTTGTGACGTTAAAGACTGGCCCGCGAGAGGCAATTCCAGCCGCGACACGATTCCTCGCGCGGCAGCCTGGACTTGGAGAGCCAATTTGAGAGAGGGGGTGATAAAAATAGCCACGGCGTCGGGGTCGTGTTCAGCTTGCGCGACAAGATCCGAGGCAATCCATTCGGCGTTGCCGCGTCCACCCACCAGCACCAACTCCGATGGACCGGCAATGAGATCGATTCCACACTCGCCTGCAACCAGTTTTTTCGCTGCCGCAACGTAGCGGTTTCCCGGCCCAACAATCTTGTCAACGCGTGGCACGGATTCTGTTCCGAAGGCGAAGGCTGCGATGGCCTGCGCTCCACCCAAGCGATAAATCTGCTTCACTCCCAAGATATCTGCCGCCACGAGGACTGCCGGGGCGGGCCGGGGAGACGTCACGATAACTTCACTCACCCCCGCCTCTTGCGCAGGGATCACGCTCATCAGGACAGTGGATGGCAGCGGAAACCTTCCGCCGGGAACATAGCACGCCACGCGCTGCAGCGGACGGATGATCTGGCCAACACTGACGCCAGGGGAAGTCGTGCACGTCCAGGGGCGGGGTAGTTGTCGGCGGGCAGCTTTGCGAATGTTCGCCGACGCTGCCCGCACTGCCTCCACAAAGCCGCGCGGAACTTCGCGATAGGCTTTGCGAATTTCTTCGTGAGATACCGTGAAACCGGTCTTGCCCAGATCGGTCCGGTCAAATTGTTTTGTGTAGCTAAGCACAGCTCGATCGCCGCGGCGACGGATATCTTCAAGAATGGGACGTACCACCGCCTCAGCTTCAGTCAACGTTGTCGTTCGAGCGCGAAGCAGTTTGCCGATGGCCTTCGTATCGCTGTTGCGAATGATTTCCAACATTAGGGTAAAAACTGGGCTCTGGGGACTGGGTTATGGAGAAATCGTGAATAGCGAACAACGGATTGTGAATGCATGAGTTTCCTGACTATTACCTATTCACTGATTTTCCAGCCCTCCAAACCCTGCCTTTCAGACAACGATTTTATTCAAAGGATATTCCACAATGCCCTGGGCATTCGCCGCCTTGAGGCGTGGAATGATCTCACGCACTGTTTTTTCTTCAATCACCGTATTGACGGCCACCCAATCCGAATCGCTTAAGGCTGAAATTGTGGGCATTTTCAGAGCGGGGAGAACCGCCAGCACTTTCTCCAGATCGGCGCGTAAGACATTCAGCATTAATCCCACCTTTCCTGCGGCCTCGATGGCACCCTGCAGAAGCATAATGACGGTCTCAACCTTTTGTCGCTTCCAGGCATTTTCCCAGGAACCGGGATTAACAATAAACTTGGTGTTCGATTCAAGTACCGTCTCAACGATGCGCAGTCCATTAGCGCGCAGCGAGGACCCGGTTTCGGTCACTTCCACGATGGCGTCGGCCAACACCGGTGGCTTCACCTCCGTGGCGCCCCAGGAAAACTCCACCTTGGCTTTAACTCCGTTGCGCTCCAGGTAACGCTTGGTGACTCCAACCAATTCCGTGGCGATGATCTTTCCTTGCAGGTCTTTCACGCTCTGGAACGGGGATTTTTCGGGAACGGCGAGCACCCAGCGCACTTTACCAAAGGTCTGCTTGGCGTAGACCAGGTCCGCCACTTCGATGACGTTGGATTCGTTCTCTTCAATCCAGTCTTTCCCTGTCAAGCCGGCATCAAGTATCCCATCTTCGACATAGCGCGCCATTTCCTGGGCGCGGATCAGCATGCACTGGATTTCGTCATCGTCGATGGAGGGGAAATACGACCGCGAACTGACATTGATTTCGTAGCCCGCACGGCGAAATAGTTGCAAAGATGCGTCCTGCAAGCTTCCCTTGGGCAATCCCAACTTCAATACACTCATGTCTGGCTCCCCGGTTTTGCCTCACCATAGACGCGGGCAGGATCGAATTCTCGCTGCAGAATGATTTCCTCACCATTGGCGGTAACCTTGCGGAAGAAGCAGGAGCGATAGCCCATGTGGCAGCAGCCTGGGCCAGTGAGATCGGCTTGGATCAATAGCGCATCCTGGTCGCAGTCCACTCGAATTTCTCTCGCCATAAGCCGGTGCCCGGAGGTTTCGCCCTTCACCCAGAGTTTCTGGCGTGAACGACTGTAGAAGGTGACGAACCCTGAGTCGAGGGTCTTTTGGTAAGCGACTTCATTCATGTATCCCAGCATCAAAACTTTGCCCGAATGACGGTCCTGAATGATGGCTGGAATCAGGCCGTCCTCCTGAAAATTGAGTTCCAACATATACAGCCCCCTTGCCTGAAAATAAAAAAGCCCGCTGATGGATTGTGTCAGCGGGCCGCTTTGCCGATTTCACTATTGGTATTAAGCGTTCGCCCACTGACACGTCACCCCGAAGCTGAAGTGATGATGGTGGTGGTGATGTGCCAGCGCGCGTAGCATGAATTTATAGACTATCGTGCGGCCCCTGAATCTGTCAACACGGATTTTGCCAGGGTTGCCGAAGCCGCGCTTTGGGGGGACAATAAAAGATCCGGCACCCTGGCAACGATGTGGCAAGCTCCACCATGACGAAACTGATTGGCGTCGGGGTGGCGCGAATACGCCACCCTGTAGGGCCTTCCTATGTGCGCTTCACGGCGTCGATTCCCAGAAATTCAGCTGAGCCGCCCAGTTCTTCTTCAATTCGAAGCAACTGGTTGTATTTGGCAATACGGTCGCTACGGCTGGCAGAGCCGGTCTTGATTTGGCCGGTACCGAGGCCGACTACGAAGTCTGCGATGAAGGAGTCTTCGGTTTCGCCCGACCGGTGCGACACGACGGAGGTATAGCCATGACGGCGGCCGAGTTCGATGGCGCGGATGGTCTCTGTGACCGTGCCGATCTGATTCAGTTTAATCAGGATTGAATTGGCGGTGCCCTCTTCGATGCCTCGCGCCAATCGTTCCGTGTTGGTCACAAAGAGGTCGTCACCAACAAGCTGAATCTTTGACCCCAACTCCTTGGTGAGCAGGTTCCATCCATCCCAATCGTCCTGGGCCAGACCGTCTTCGATGCTGACAATCGGATACTGGCGAACCCAATCGGCGTAGAGCTTTACCATTTCCTCGGAGGTTTTGGCCGACTTATCGGATTTAAAGAACACATACTTCCCGTCCTTGAACATTTCGCTGGAAGCTGGATCAAGGGCGATCGAAATATCTTTGCCCGGCGTATAACCCGCCTTCGTAACGGCCTCAAGCAGCACTTCCACGGCTTCAACGTTCGACTTCAGGCTTGGCGCGAAACCGCCCTCATCTCCAACCGAGGTGTTGTAGCCCTTGTCCTTCAATACCTTCTTCAGCGTGTGGAAGGTCTCCGCGCCCATACGTAGTGCGTGCGCAAAGTTATCGGCGCCCACCGGCATAATCATGAATTCCTGAAAGTCAACGGTGTTGTCCGCATGGACTCCGCCGTTCAGCACATTCATCATGGGCACCGGCAATATGCGAGCTTGCAGTCCGCCCAGATAGCGATAGAGCGGGGCTTCTGCCGATTGAGCCGAGGCCCGGCAAACCGCCATCGATACTGCCAGGATGGCATTGGCGCCCAACTTGCCTTTATTGGGCGTTCCATCGAGTGCGATCATGAGTTCGTCGATTTCCGTCTGGTCGCTGGCTTCATGTCCAATTAATTCAGCAGCGATTGCGGAGTTGACGTTCTCCACGGCTTTCGTGACTCCCTTGCCGAGGTAGCGGTGCTTGTCGCCGTCGCGCAATTCCACCGCCTCGTGTTCGCCCGTTGAAGCGCCTGAGGGAACTGCGGCGCGGCCAAAAGAGCCGTCACCCAATATCACATCTGCTTCCACCGTGGGGTTGCCGCGTGAATCGAGAATTTCTCTTCCCTGAATGAGTTCAATTTGTGCCATGCGAGTAGTTCCTTTTATGAGGATTTAGAACTTAGAATAGTAACACACTGCGGAAGCGAATGAATCCTCCAAACGACAGGGCCATTCTGTTCGATTCGTCACGTCCGCATTTGGATAGACCACGATCCGCCGGGCGTGACAGTTTTAAAAAAGGTCGCGAGTGTTCATAATGAGGTGGCTGCATTGTAGGGCTTGAGGTCCGGTACCTTTCCGGCTCCAGGGAGGGCGTCAATGAAGAGAATTGGAAAGATAATCCTGCTTGTCTTAGCTACATTCGTGGCAGTAGTGGTAGTTGCCATTTTCGGGATCATCTACTCCCGCCGGGTAAAGCCTCACACCGTCCTGGTGATACGGATTGAAGGCGAGATTCCGGAGGAGACCCCGCAGAATTCCTTGCAGGAAATTTTCAATGGTCCCACCACCACCGTGACGGACATCACCGAGGGAATTGAGCGGGCGCGTACAGACCCACACATCACCGCAATTGAACTTCACGTGGGCGAAACCAGCATGAGCATGGGCAAGATCCAGGAGATCCGGGACAGCATTCGGTCTTTCAATCGAGCCCGAAAACTCAGCGTGGCCTATCTGGAGTTCGCCACAAACCGCTCATACTATCTGTCTTCAGCGTGCACGACGCTTGAAATGCTTCCCAAATCCGAATTTCACCTTCACGGGATCATGGCATCCACCACTTTCCTGCGTGGCACGTTTGACAAGCTCGGAATCTTCCCGGATTTCCTCCATATTGGCGATTACAAGAATGCCACAAATGTTTACACCGAGAAAAAGTTTACGGCGGCGCATCGAGAGGCGACAAAGGCTCTGGTGGACGATTGGTACCGCCAATTGGTGCAGGGAATAGCTGCGTCGCGCAACATGAAGCCGGAAGAGGTGGAGAAGGCGATCGCCGCGGGGCCGTACAATTCCGATGACGCTCCCGCCACGGGTCTTGTGGACCGCGTTGCCTACGGTGACGAACTCCACGACTTTATCGAACGTAAGAACCGCGGGTACGACCGTCATATTAGCCTGCACACTTACCTTGATCGGACAGAGAAATTCACCGCCAATAAAATCGCCATAATCTATGCGGTGGGTGAGATTGGTCCCGGGCGTAGCGCTGCTTCCCCCGTGGGAGAAGAGATGATGGGCTCGGAAACAATTGCCCAGCAGTTTCGGCGCGCCCGCACGGATGACTTCGTAAAGGCGGTGGTGGTGCGTGTCGATTCGCCAGGCGGCGTCGCTTACTCATCCGAGGTGATCCGCCATGAGCTGCAACTGACGAAACAGGTGAAGCCGGTGGTGGTTTCCATGTCGGACGTCGCAGCCTCCGGCGGATACTGGCTTTCCATGTCGGCCAACCGAATAATTGCCGAGCCGGGCACGATCACCGGTTCCATTGGGGTGTTGATGGGGAAGTTCAACCTGCAGGGACTCTATGAAAAACTCGGTTTGAGCACCGACTTTGTCGCTACCACGCCGAATTCCACGCTGGAGTATCCCTTGCAGAATTTCACGCCGGAGCAGCGCGACCTTGAGCTCAAGAACATGCGTGAAACCTACCATGATTTTATTGAAGGGGTGGCGGAAGGGCGTCATATGAAGGTCGAAGACGTGGATAAGATAGCGCAAGGCCGCGTGTGGACAGGCGAGCGCGCCCAGCAACTCGGTTTGGTGGATGAACTGGGAGGATTACATACCGCCATTGCCCGAGCCCGTGAATTGGCCAAAATCCCTGCCAATGAAAAAGTAGGTTTGTTGTCCCTGCCAGAGCACCGCTCGTTCTTTGAGCGGCTTCTGGCCCCCTCGGAAGATGACAGCGCCTTCGCATCAACCCCTTCACTGCACGCGTGGCTAGGCAAACTGGAGTCGCTGGAAAATTACTCTGTTTGGACGATTCTGCCGGGAGTGCCTGAAATGCAGTGAAAAAGGCATTCAGCGCCTGGTCAAGCAGTGGCGTCGAAGGTGAATACCGGTGGTTGACAGCTTCTCGCCCTACTCCGGCTCTTCGAAGATTCTCTGCTCGGGAACCACTACGACGATTCCCGTTTCCGTCACGTGGTATTTCTTGCGGTCTTCTTCCAGGTTATATCCAATCTCGGTGCGTTCAGGGATGTCGATGTGGCGATCGATGATGGCGCGGCGAATTCGTGAGTAGCGGCCGATGTTGACGTGGGAAAAGAGGATGGAGCATTCCACTTCCGTATAGCTGTTGACGCGGACGTCAGGGGACACGACGGAGCCCGTAACCCGTCCGCCGGAGATGATGGATCCCATGGAGACGATGGAATCCACCGCGATCCCCATGCGCCGGCCCTCCTGGGCAAACACGAATTTCGCGGGCGGGTATTGCCTCTGGTAACCGCGGATTGGCCACTCCGAGTCGTAGAGGTTGAACACCGGCGAGACTGAAACCAGGTCCATGTTGGCCTCGTAATACGCCTCAATTGTCCCGATGTCGCGCCAGTAGGAGGCCTCTTTCTTGTTCTCGTCGATAAAGTTGTAGGAGTAGACGCACCCCTTTTCAATCAGCCGCGGAATGACGTTCTTGCCAAAGTCATGCTGCGACGTTGGGTCCTCAGCGTCGGCCAGCAAACTTTCCATCAGCAGTGTACGGTTGAAGCAATAAATACCCATGGAAACGTGGCTCTTGGTGGGATCATGATGGGTGGGTTTGGGATGGGCGGGCTTTTCCTCCCAGCCTGTCATGCGGCCCGTGGAATCAATTTCACATACGCCGAACCGCGATGCCTCCGAGCGGTCAAACTCAATGGTGCCGATGGTCACGCCCGCGCCCGCGTCCACGTGCTGCTTGATCATCCGCTGATAATTCATTTTGTAGACATGGTCGCCGGAAAGGATCAGGACGTACTTGCAGGGTTCGGCTCCAATCGAATAGAGATTCTGATAGATAGCGTCGGCGGTCCCCTGATACCAGTGGTCGCCCACGCGTTTCATGGGTGGTAGCACGGTGATGAATTCCCCCAGTTCGTTGGCGAGGATGTTCCATCCTTCACGAATGTGATGGTTCAGGGATAGCGCTTTGTACTGGGTTAAAACGTAGATGTGACGGAGATCGGAATTGATGCAATTGGAGAGGGTCAAGTCAACAATTCGGTAAATGCCGCCGAAGGGTACCGCGGGTTTGGCGCGATCGCGGGTCAACGGGTGCAGGCGTTCCCCTGCTCCTCCTGCTAGTAGGCAAACGAGTGTGTCTCGCACCACGGTTTAAGGAACCTCCCGGATTGTTGATGCCTTGCAGATCCGCAGCGACGGGTATTTGGAGAGGGCGTCGCTTTATGCACGGCGACTTAATAATCAATTATAGCAGACAGCATGCAAGTGCCAGTACATCTCTGACTGGGCGCTCATGCGGTCAATTCCGGGGAAATGCCGTGGCCTTGACGGGTTCACAGGATTTCGATCTGGTGTGCTATATTCGCTTTCAGGGAGATGATCCGCAAGAAACTATGCGCCGCAATGAAGACAACCATCTCGCGCCCTACGCCATGCGGGTGGAAGAGTCGCAAGGCAGGCGCTACGCGGAGGCCCCCCACCCGTATCGCAACGACTACGAGCGCGACCGCGATCGCATCCTTCACTCCCGCGCTTTTCGCCGGCTGGAAAACAAAACCCAGGTTTTTACCCGGCGATATTCCGATCACTTTCGCAACCGCCTGACGCACACATTGGAGGTGGCGCAGATCAGCCGCACGGTGGCAAAGGCACTGGGATTGAACGGTGACTTGGTGGAGGCGTTGGCTCTGGTGCACGATGTTGGTCACCCCCCGGGCGGCCATTCCGGCGAGTCGGAACTTGACCGGCTCATGCGGAAGCACCACGATTCGTTTGGCCACAACCTTCACGCCCTGCGCATTGTGGAATCTTTTGAGCAAAAATACGCGGCGTTTCCCGGCCTCAACCTGACCTTTGAAGTCCGTGAAGGCATCATCAAGCATTCGCGCGATTACCTTCCATCCACTCATCCGGAGTTGAAGGAATACCGCCTGGAGGAGCGCCCGCCGCTGGAAGCGCAGTTGATCGATGTGGCAGACGAAATTGCCTATAATTGTGCTGATTTGGACGACGGTTACGAAGCAAAACTCCTGACCCTGCCGCTGATCCGAGAGAGCCTGCCCATTTTTGACCGGATCTACCGGGCCAGTGAGAGGAAGTATCCTGCGGCAGTGGAAAAGTTGAAGTTCAATGAAGCCCTGAAGCGGTTGCTGGACGCTCTGGTGACGGACTTGATTGAATCCACCCGCGTGCGCTTGGCGGGGAAGGGAATCCAATCACTCGGTCAGGTTCGCTCCTGCACGCAGCGCCTCGTCGCCTTGGGGCCCCGAATGCGATGGGAAAATCAGAAGGTCAAGGAATTCCTCTATGCTCGGCTCTACTCCCACCAAAACGTGAATTCTGAACGCAAGCGCCTTACCGGTTGCATTCGCAGCCTCTTTGCCTACTATCTGAAGCATCCGAAAAGCCTGCCCGCATTTTACTTTGACGAGGCCCAGCATGAACCCTTGCACCGGGTCGTTTGTGATTACATCGCTGGCATGACGGATCATTACCTTTTAGATCGGCATCGCAAGCTGCTGGGGGAGTAGCACCGAGCTGAAAGGCATCAGGCGCGGGGTGTCAGGGTTCGGAGCGCAACAATCCAAAGTTTAAAGGCAAAAAGTAAAGGGTGAGGGCTGAAGGGTAGAGGCCAAAGTCTAAAGTACAAATCTCGACCTTATTTTTTGCCCTTCAACTCTCAGCCTTCACCCTTCAGTCCTTGCCCTTCCTCCCTGTGCTAAGATATCCAACAACTGAATTGAGGCGTTATTGACGCGCCGGCCTGTGCCGAGAGGGTCCTTTGAGTCTGCGAAGACAATTGGTGTTCTCGCTGTTGCTGCTGGTGGTCGTGGTGTTGTCGGCCGTGGCGGTCTACATGTGGTTCGGCGGCCCGGAGGTGACACTCCTGGACGCCGTTTACATGGCCGTGATTACGATTACGACCGTGGGCTATGGGGAAATCGTCGATACCCACGCCAACCCGGGGTTGCGGCTTTTTAATATCTTCTTCATCCTCGTCGGCATCGGCATCATGCTCTACGTATTTTCCGTTTCAACCGCCTTCATCGTGGAGGGTGAACTTAACCACTATATTCGGAGACGCAAGATGATGAAACAGATCCGGGACATGAACGATCACCTGATCATCTGCGGCGCGGGTGAAACCGGCGCTTACCTGGTGAAGGAGCTGATGAAGACCGGCAATGTCTTTGTGGTGATTGACCATGACGAGTCGCGATTGGAAAGAATCGCCCAGATGGGAGATGTTCCGGTCATCAAGGGCGAAGGCGGGGATGAGAACATTTTGACGGCGGCGCGAATTCACCATGCGCGCGCACTCGCCACCGTATTGCCGGAGGACAAGGACAACCTGCTGATTACCGTAACAGCCCGGCTGCTGAACCCCAACCTCCGCATCGTGGCGCGATGTGCGGAGTCCCGGATGATTGAAAAACTTCTGCGTCACGGGGCCAATTCCGCAATTTCTCCCAACATGATCGGCGGTATGCGCCTCGCTTCGGAGCTGATCCGGCCTTCCGTGGTGAGCTTTCTGGATGTTATGCTCCGGGACCACTCCGGAACATTGCGGGTGGAGGAAATCGCAGTGGCTGAAAGTTCCTCCTGGGTGGGGAAGAAGCTGAAGGATTTGGGAATGCAGGGGCGTTATAATTTGCTCACTTTGGCGATACGAAATCCGGATGGGGAGATGAAATTCAATCCACGCGAAGACACCGTATTGGGGAAGAGTGACGTTTTAGTGGTCATGGGCGACGTTTCGAATGTTTGGGAGGCCCGGGACGCGTCGGGAAGCAGGATCCCACACCGCCCGGCTTGAGTAAAAGTGCCCACCCTGCGCCCGGCCGGACAAGCCGGACCGACCGGTGGTGGAGATCCGGTGCCCGCCCTCAATGGGAATGAAGATCCGCCGATCAAGGGAACAAACGGCGATGTATTTGATCCTGCCGGAGGCGCTGCCCGATTGCGGCAACCAAATTCACGGGGGAAGGGCGATTTCGGCGCGAATCTGATGCATTCCCAACGCCAACGTGATATATCCTTTAATGGCTGCAAGACGGTGCAACAATCTGTCTTCCAGCATGACATCAAAACAGGTGGAGACAGAGTCCGGCGGCGCTGGATGAGATTTGTTCCCCCGTGGCAACCTCCGGGTGGGATGAAGCCTAAAAGGGCGAACTTGGGGAGCACCCAGAGTGTACTGGCGGATACAAGGGACGTAAATTCGTGTTGACCAAATCTACGCAACATCGCCTGGTGTCGAAGGACCCGTCTTTGGAAATGTCCTGGACGTCCATAGATCGCCGGGACTGGCACCTCTGGCTGGTGGCTTTCCTGCTGATCTTTGTGCTGGGGGTGGGCCTTCTCAGCTTCATGTTCCCGGCAGCCTTCTGGGAACGAGGCGGGCTTGTCCAGGCTCCTGACCGCGCTTTTTACGGTTTCTCCCTGCTGCTGATTTTAACGCTCACCTACCTGTTTCAAAAAGAATCCAAACTTCGCGAACTCAAGCGCCAACAATGGGAGGCGAGACTCGTTCACAATGCTTTTCATGATCCTCTGACAGATTTGCCCAACCGCTTGCTGTTCCTTGACCGCTTGGGACTTTGTGTCTCCCGCGCCAAGCGCAATCCGGACTATCTGTTTGCCGTCCTCTATATGGATCTCGATCGCTTTAAGATGATCAATGACAGCATGGGTCATGCCCTGGGGGATCAGTTGCTGGTGGAAGTTGGCCGAAGGCTTCAGACTTCTTTGCGTGATACCGATACAGTATCGCGCCTGGGAGGCGATGAGTTTGCGGTTCTCATGGACGATATCCGGCATGCCAGCGACGTGTCACGCGCGGTCGAGCGGGTTCGCGATCAGTTTCTGTTGCCCCTGAACCTGGCGGGGCGCGAGGTGTTTACAACCGCCAGCATCGGCGTTGCTCTCAGTTCTCCCGGGTATCATTCCGCCGAAGAGCTTCTGCGGGACGCCGATACTGCCATGTATCGTGCCAAGGCGGCAGGAGAGGGCCGGCACGAGGTGTTTGACAAATCCATGCACGAGCAGGCCGTAAGGCTGCTCAAAATAGAAACGGATCTCCGCCGCGCCATCGACCGCAAAGAGCTGCGGCTCCACTATCAGCCCATCATGTCCCTGCATACCGGGCTGCTGGCCGGCTTCGAGGCCCTGGTACGATGGCAGCATCCGGATTTGGGCCTTCTCTCCCCTGCCGAGTTCATACCTGTTGCCGAGCAGTCCCAATTGATTATTGCGGTGACGCAAGCGGTGCTTCACGAGGCCTGCTCGCAGGCGCGGACCTGGCGATCTCAATTCCCCCCCGATCTCCGTTTCAGCATCAGTGTGAATGTGCCGGCCAAATACTTGACGAAGCCTGATCTGGTTCAGGAAATCAGCGCGTTGATTGCGGAATACGACCTGCCCCCGGAGTATTTGCGCCTGGAGATGACCGAAAGTGGAATTATGGAAGATCCTGAATCCGCTTCCCAAGCCCTCGCCCGCCTTAGCGAACTCGGGGTGAAGACCTATATCGACGATTTCGGCACCGGATATTCCTCCCTGGGGTATCTGGCCAATCTTCCGGTTCATGCCCTCAAAATCGAGCGTGACTTTGTCTCCCGGCTGGATGTGGACGAAAGAAACTCCATGATTGTGCGGTCCATCGTCGCTCTCGCGCATAATCTGGGACTGAAAGTGATTGCGGAAGGAGTAGAAACGCCGCACCAGCTTGACTATCTGAAGGCTCTTAAGTGCCAGTTTGGACAGGGGTATCTGTTTTCGCCTGCCCGCGATAGCGAAATGGCCACCAAGTTCCTTGAGGAATGGTCCGGAATCGGCGACGTCAATAAGGTAATCCTTGCCAATCTCCGGGCCTTTGAACTGTTTCAGGGCCTCGATGAAGGCTTGCTGGGCGAAGTCGCAAAAATCTGTAAGGAAGTTACCGTCCCGGCCGGCGAGGTCGTCATCCGCCAGGACCAGGTGGGAGATACTGTCTATCTCATGCTGGAGGGCTCAGCGGCAATCTATCGCGGCGAGGGGGATCCCTCCCATCTTCTAACTGTGCTTCAGGCTCCCACCGTGTTTGGCGAAATGGCCATCCTCAATCAGGGGCATCTTCGCAGCGCCAACGTGAAAGCGCTCAGTGACCTTCGCCTCCTCGCCATTCCCATTCCCCAACTCGATCCGCTTTTGCGCGGCTTCCCTCGTCTGCGCGAGAACTTGCAGAACCTGGTGGCCGGGCGCTTGCTGGGATAAGACCGCACGATCCATCGGAAAATTGCCAATACTGAGCGTCCCCGTTGTCCCGTAAATTCCCCGTCACCCCAAAGGCACCCATCACATGGATCAGCCCGGCCCTGAATCTATGTCCTGACTTTTCAGGTGACGAATTGTCCTTTTTTGTGGGTTTAACATTATAGCCTCTTTTATTGTTGACATGTTAATAGCCATGTGTACACTATATGGCTGGTGGCCAGTGGCCATTGGTCAGTCAATAGTTGCCTGCTGATGACCTCGCGTTTTCCGAAGATAGGCGGGATTTGCAGGGTTTAGCCAGCCACTGGCCACTAGTTTAGTGTCCGGTAATTGGCTGGACAATGTAGCGCCGCCCTTGAAAGCCCGGCGCTACGGAAACCCGGGACGTTCACGTCATTTCCTAACTCTTTCGCGTCCTCGCGGCGGGCAAAAACTCTTGGTTGCGGGAGTCTGCGATCTCCCGGCAGAGCAGAGATTCAAGATTTGAGGTGCAAGAGAAAGGCGGCGAACGGCAGCAGAAGTGACGAGTGGCAAGTGACGAGTGACGAGCAAGAAAGAGCAGGAAGAGTGACAGGGGACAAGGAGCATGGGACAAGGGAGTAATCAATTCGAAATTTAAGATTTCAAAGAGAGGCAGCAAACAGCGGGAACATTGGCAAGTGAAAAGGGACAAGTGACGAGGGCCCGGCTTGCCGTCTCAAACCTCGATATGAGATCGCTTATTTGTCCAGACACTTTGCCGGTATCGCAACCAACACCTTGAAATGATCTGTGCAATAAGTCCAGACGCTTTGCCGGTATCGCGATCAAACCTTGAAATGAGCCAGACGATAAGTCCAGACCTTCTGCCGGAATTCGAGGCCAAACCACCCGCATGATGCGGCTTGAGGACTACCGGGGACTTGGGTTTCGTGGAAGTTGCCCCGCCCATTCGCCGTCATTCCGCACGTTCAAACCGAGCCTGGAAGAAGCGGAGTTATTTGGGCTCGTAGGTCATGGGACGCAGGTGAGGCGCTCGGGCAACAGCTTATCGCCGGCCATCGTGTCCAGTGCTCCGCCCTCAAACCCCTTGACCGTTGGCCGACTTTCCGAAAGAATTGATTCGGCGCGATTTGCGATGGAAGGGGAGCGACAGTGTGCCAACCCCCTCTCCGGCAGAACATCTCTCTTGAAGGAGCAAACCACATCCAGTGAGCGAAGAAACCAAAGCACCAGCGTCCGCAACGGCCCCAGCCGGGCAAGCGGGAAAGTATGAGGAAGACGCCATCTACCAGGATGGAAAGATCGTGGCTCGAGTGTTGGGAGTGGAAGTTCGATCAAGCAGCAGTGAGGTTCACTTTGATGAAGTCAACGATAGTGAACTCCTGATGCTGCCCGAGGAGTGCGAATTCCAGAAGTACCGGTTGATCGTGAAGCGCATTGAGTACGCTTCGCGAATCGATAAGACGGCGCCGCACAAGGGCCGGGTCCTGCGCGGTGTTGTGGCGGAAATATTGGGTTATCGCGAGCAGTAGAGCGGCAGCGAATTCCTGCGCCTGCTAAGCGGGATCGTAAGGCATAAGCTTCCAAAGGCCAGGTTGGCTGCAGGCTTTGCAGGTTCGCTCCATGCCTCCCTTTTCTTGCAGCGATACCAGCAGGTCCCGATCCACGGGTACGGATTCAAGACCGAAGCAGTTGGGGCACTGGACCTCCGCATGCTTTTCGGGCTCATCCGACACCAGCAGGGGAATATCCACTCCCCAGATGTTCCGGTCCGGGTCCAGACTTTCCACACCCCAGTGAGTGAACTTCAGTTCCGTACTCGGGACTTTGGAAACCACGCGGAAGACTGCGTCCCTGCCCGTTGCGTGGCTGACAAGGCGGATTTCCGCATCCGGCATGAGTTGGTGAGACAATCGAATTTTGGCCCCATGGAGGTTCACAATGACGGTAAGCGCCTCTTCGGTAAAATCGATGCCACGAAAATCAACACCGAAAACTCGGATGGGAAGCGACATTGCTACCCGGCAGCTTCGCCGGATCGGAGTTTCCATCATGGTTGTGCCCTCCTGGGTCAGGAACACCCTCTATGGGGATGGTACCTTGATTTAGGAAGCTTTTCCAGCCCCCCGGTACTTTAGTGCGCACCGCAAAGCAGGCGTCCCGATTCCTGGCGTCATCCCCCTCCAATTTTAGAAAAATTAATGGCCGAGGCCCGGCCCTCCGATAACACTTATTGAGTGGAGTTGTGCCAAGGCGCCGGACAGCAGAGGCAGTGGATGAAAGCGACGATCGAAAATCAACTGGGAATCATCTCTGCCCTGGCAGCGTTGGTGCTCATCACCGCCGGCGTCCTTTCCACACAGAATACCCGGCAGCTAATTCTAGTGAACGGCAGGGTGACCAGGACGAATGAAGTTCTGGCGGCAATTTCCGAGACCTTCTCCGCCATTCAGGGCGCACAGAACAGCGCCACGGACTTCATTATCGTTCACGATGAGCAGTTCCGGTCCAGCTACTATTCCAGCGTTGCCCAGGCCCAGCGCCAGTTTGACCATCTCCGCAGCCTGACTTCCGACGATCCCCGCCAACAGGCGCGGCTTGACCGGCTGGATGATCAAATTGAAAACGCCTTCAGCATTTTCCATCTGGTTATGAACCTCCCGCAGGGTGACAAGTTCATGGCAGCCGACGCTGCGCAACTCCAGGTGCGGGAGGAGCAATGCCTGGATGCAATCCGCCGCGACTTTCAGGATATGGAGCGGGAGGAGCACACCCTGCTGGACCAGCGCAATGCGGAGTCGGCAGCGAGCGCCCGCACCACCATCGGCATCGTAGTACTCGGAAGCCTGCTGGCTGTGGCTATCCTGATTCTGGCCAGCGCCATTCTGCGCCACGACGTCCGGCGGCGTCGGCGCGCTGAACAGGCACTGAGCTCTTCTGAGCAGAGATTCCGCCTGCTCTTTGAGCACAATCTGGCGGCGGTTTTTATCACCTCGATCGAAGGTGTCGTCCTGGATTGTAACCAGGCTTTCGTTAACGCCGTGGGAGGCTATTTTCGTCAGCAGATCATCGGCCGCTTGGCTACCGACTTCTACCATCAGGCCCCGGACCGTGATGCCTTTGTGAAGGCTCTGCACAAGGATGGCAGAGTGATTGGCCGCGAGGTCTGCCTTCGCCGCAGGGATGGAACCTTGATTTGGGGGCTCATCTCCGCCGCGCTAATACCCCCTGACGCCGCGTCGTCCTCGCCGTTGATCCAGGGTACCCTCATTGATGTCTCTAACCAAAAGCGAACAGAGGAGGCGCTGCTGAGTGCCAAGGAAGCCGCCGAAGCTGCCAACCGGTCAAAAAA
Source organism: Acidobacteriota bacterium (assembly GCA_003165315.1). Taxonomy (GTDB): domain Bacteria; phylum Acidobacteriota; class Terriglobia; order UBA7540; family UBA7540; genus Bog-366. Next base: position 5,151 of record PLSX01000230.1, on the reverse strand, counting down.
CGACTTTCTAGCCAATATCAGTCACGAAATTCGGACCCCCATGAACGGCATCATCGGCATGACCGAACTTACCCTTGATACCGAATTGAACGATGAACAACGTGAGTATCTTCTGGCCGTGCGAAGCTCTTCCCACGCCATGATGTCTGTGATCAATGACATCCTGGACTTTTCGAAAATAGATGCCCATAAGCTGGACTTGGAGAAAATTGAGTTCAGCCTTAAGGACTGCGTGGGCGAGTGCCTCAAAACCATCGCCTCGCGCGCTCATGAGAAAGGGCTGGAAATTTCAGTTGATATCCGCCCGAATCTTCCCGATGCCATCGTGGGTGATCCCGGCCGTTTACGGCAGGTTCTCTTAAATCTGGTGGGGAATGCCATCAAATTCACCGACTTTGGCGATGTGGTTGTTTACGTGGGGGCGGACGCGCGAACGGAACAGTCCGTAACACTGCACTTTCGGGTGGTTGACACCGGCATTGGCATCCCCCGGGACAAGCAGCAGATGATCTTTGAGGCTTTCCGCCAGGCGGACAGCTCCTCCACTCGGAAATATGGTGGTACGGGGTTGGGTCTTAGCATTTGTTCGCAGTTGGTAGGGCTGATGGGCGGGAGGATCTGGGTTGAGAGTGAGGAAGGGCGGGGCAGCACCTTCCACTTCACAATGGTGAGCGATGTTCCACTCTGGCCGCATCTCAAAGCGTCTGCCGCTCCCCCGGAAGTTCTTCACGGTATGAAGGTGCTGGTGGTGGACGACAACGCCACAAACCGCCGCCTGCTGGAAGAAACTCTCAAACGTTGGGGAGCGGTCCCCACATCCGCCGTCAGCGGTCCTGCGGCGCTCGCGGCCATTGATGCCGCCAGTATCAAGGGCAAGCCCTTTTCCATGATCCTTCTCGACCACCAGATGCCCGGGATGGATGGGTTTGTCGTTGCGGAAAAGATTCGCCAGCAGCCCAAGGCTGTCTCCGCCACCATTATGATGCTGAGTTCCGGGGGACAGCGGGGAGACGCCTCACGCTGCCAAACGTTGGGAATCACCGCCTACCTTTTCAAGCCCTTTAAGCAGTCGGAACTTCTTGATGCCATTTTGATTGCATTGAATAATCCGCTGGCGACTGCTCCCAAGCCGCAGCTAATTACCCGGCACGCCCTGCGGGAGCGTCGTCCACCCCTCTCCGTGTTAGTTGCTGAAGATAATCTGGTTAACCAACGTCTTGCCGTGCGTTTGCTGGAAAAGCGCGGGCATTCAGTTGTAGTGGCCACGGATGGCCAGAAAGCCCTGGCAGCCTTGGACCAGCAACGCTTTGATGTTGTCATGATGGATATCCAGATGCCGGAGGTTGATGGATTTCAAGCCACGGCCGCAATTCGGGAAAGAGAGAAGCTTACCGGCAAGCACCTGCGCATCATCGCCATGACCGCCCATGCCATGGAGGGTGATCGCGAAAAGTGTCTGGCGGCGGGAATGGATGGTTATATCCCCAAACCGATCCAGGCAGGCGAAATGATTGCTGCAATTGAGGCTATCGGTTATGCCGCCTAGCGCATGGGGGCAGCGTGGCAGCTACCGCCTTTTTGCCGCGGCTCTCAGCAGCTGTGCCCTATGAACCAATGGCATAAGCCAAACCCCAATTTAATCCGTGCCTCTGATGGGAAAGGCAATATGGTTAAAGACAGAATGCCAGCGATGGGAAGGAAGGGGAGAGCCTTTGTCGCTGCGGCTTCATCTACACAGAACACCGTGAGGCAGGGCAAGCCGGATAGCAAGGGCACTGTGTCATCCTCCTGTGCCTTTCCTGACGGTAACCATGATGGTACCTCTGTGCCAGTACCTTAGTAGCATTGAGGCCATCCAAACCCTTGTTTATACTTTTGATGTTACATGTTATGCCGGGACGAAGGAAAAGGACGAGCGAGGATAAATTTATGGTAATTGGAACAAGACTGCGCGACCTCCGCGAGGAAAAGGGCTTATCGCAAGGAGATGTTGAAAAAAGCACCGGTCTCTTGCGCTGCTACATTTCGCGAATTGAGAATGGACACACAATCCCTTCTCTGGAGACCTTGGAGCGGTTTGCCGACGCCCTGGATGTTCCCCTCTATAAGATGTTTTATACGGGTAACGGCGAAGCGCCTACACCCAATTTGCTCCGGCGCAAGAGTTTGGAAGAGCTGGCGGCGCAACCGGGAGAAGCTGGGGAGGACGCCCGCTTCTTGATGCAATTCAACAATGCGCTCGCCCAACTGGGTGAACCTGACCGCGACGTGGTTCTGACGCTGGCAAAGAAACTGGCGGCTCGCTAGTCTTCCCTTACCCTGGGCGGCCGTCCCCAGCGGGAGCCCCCGGACGCCCCGCTGGGCTGTGACTTGGCATGTGCTGTCCCAAGGGCGGCTTCTTGTCCGCCCCATTCTTCACGCCACACTGGCGCCCACCGATCCGAGGGGGCAATCCTCACCTTTTCCTGATTGAGCCTATTGTGGAACGGTGATGGTGTTTTCCTCGGGTTCTTTCCCCGTCGCCTTTTCCGGAACTTTGCCGGAAAGAGCGCGCATATAATTCACCAGGTTCCAGCGGTGCTCGTCCGTCAGGCGGCTGCCTTGTGCCGGCATCGTTTCTTTCCCCGATCCAATAATCGCAAACAGCTCACCGTCGGTTCGGTCCTTCAGGGTATCCGGTTGGGTGAAATCCGGTACGGTCAGCTTCATGTCGGCCGCCAATTCTCCCTTACCATTGCCCTTATCTCCATGGCAGAGAGCGCATTGGGTGCCAAATATCTTCTTTCCTCTGGTTACGGAAACCTCGGTGAACTTTACGGGGTTCTTTCGCGCCTTGTCCTCAGCGGAAATGGTTGCAGGGTGAGCCGCAGCCGGGGCGGGTTCAGCGGGCGGAGCTGTTTCCTTCTTTTCCTGGGCACACAAGCAGCCGGCTCCTAACAACATGGCCAAAATCAAAATCTTTGAACGCATAAAAACCCCCGGGCGGCTATCAATCCTGCGCCGCAATTGCTTCAACACGAAGCGGATTGCGGTGCTTTTAAACCACCCCACTGCCAAATGAGCAATTTCGTAACCCACTCTGATTCTTAAATTACGTTACCTCAAGAATTTCCCACCACCGATAAATTGCCGTTGAACCTATAATCCCATTGGACTAAAGGCCGTTTTTTCATATGAGACAGAATGCCAAATTGTCCACTTCGGCGGCGTAACTGAGATTTCTGCCGCAGCCAATCCGGTCCATCCTCTTATCAGACGCCTTATTCCTTTCCGTCTGTTCAGTGGCCTTAGCCAGGGCTGCGCGGGCCGCATTGTCTTGCACGCGCTTTGAATCTACGCCCTCACAAGCGCAAAAGCAAGCGAAGCAAATGGGAAAGGAAATAAATGGTGTGTATTGGATTTAATTGTGACCGGCTACATAGAGGAGTAATGCGAAGATGGCGAGAGGAATTAATGCCAGAAGAACATAGGGGAAAATGCCCCCTTTTTTGAGTGAGTCTTTTGGGTTTCCGGTTCGACGTACAGCGCTGGAACCGGTGGCAACTTGGTCTTGGTGTTCCAAATCCCAGGCAAGCTCGCGAGCATCGTGGTAGCGGTTCAAGGGGTCGCGCTCCAACGCTCGCATGACGATCTCCTCCAGCTCAGGGGAAACTTCAGATGCAATCTGCCTCGGAGACGCGGCTTCAGAATGGGTTTTGGCATTCAGGATCAGGAACGGGTCCGACCCCGAGAACGGAGGCTCGCCCGCCAACATCTCGAAGAGAATAACTCCCAGTGAGTACAGGTCACTCCGGGCATCTCCTCGTTTTCCTTTGACCTGCTCTGGAGAAACGTATTCCGCGGTTCCCTGGGTGTGGGAGAACTTGCCAAACGTCAGACGGCGCGCCCCGGATTTGAATGCGATGCCAAAATCGATCAGCTTGATGCGGTCGTCGCCATCAATCATGATATTTTCCGGTTTCAGGTCGCGGTGTACCACTCCCTGCCCGTGAATGTAATCGAGTGCGGCACAGACCTGCAGGGCGATTCGCACCGCCCGGTCCGGAGGAATCTTCCCCTGCTCGTTGATGACCTCTCGCAGTAATCGTCCGTCCACCCATTCCAGCACCATGTAAAGGCGGCTGCGATTATCCTCGGGGAACACCTTGATGATTCCGGGGTGGTTTAGTGTGGTGCCAATTGCCGTCTCGCGCTGAAAACGATCGTAAAAAACGGGGTCGCTTTCCATCTCGAAGTGCGGCAGTTTGATGGCAACAACCCGGTCGTTGGTCAAATCCGTAGCGCGATAGATGGTGGCCATACCGCTGGTGGCGACCAGGCTATCGATCCGGTAGTGATCAAGCGTCGCACCGGGAAGAAGAGGGACAAGTTGTGTTGGGAAAGCCACCATACCTATTTATATTATGTCCCGAGGCATAAAGATTTCATAAGAATATCGAAAGGATTACATAAATGGGGATGCCCTTGTTGCAACGGGGCTTCGAAACTGCCGCCCTTCCATCACCCCACCGCAGAACGCCGTTGGGAGGCACGATCGCGTGCGCCGCCAGCCTTCGCCCGCAATTTTCAAACAGTGGCGATCGTCAAAATTCGGCAAGTGTGAATGCTCCCTATTTCCACTGCCAATAGCCCACTCCTGGCAGCTTACTGCCTTCTTTTTGCCGTTGTCCCACGACTCACACCGCGATGCGTGGGTGCGTGTGTTTTTTGAGGTACCAGCACGGTGTGAACCCCATGTGCGGAAACAGAGAATTCACGCAAGTCTGCTGTTGCGGATCGAGGAAGTAAAGATCCGATTTGCCGCTCTTCAGACCTACATCGTAATAGGGCCGCACCGTAACGGTGCCGTAAGCGGCGCGTGATTTCGGAATGGGAATGCGCAGAGCCAGGTAATCCCCCGCATACACCAGGGCGAGGATTACGAACATGATTAGCACGATTTGCCTTACCAGTTTCATGAAATGATCCTGCGTTTCCGCAGCCTTCGTGCTTATCTTTGAGCCGGGCTTCAACCTGGCAAATGCTGTCCTACATGGGCGGTGCAGGTAAAATGTCTGCGACCCGCCGCATAAATGGCCCTACACGGCGGAAATGATTCTACTCAATTTGCCACGCGGACGGCACTACACGTATCGAGCCATGCATAATGTT
>PLSX01000090.1 GCA_003165315.1 Acidobacteriota bacterium | reverse complement strand
GACTTGGGTTTCGGGGAACTTGCGCTTACCGCTCCTGAAGGACAATCGAATCCGCCAAGCCGACGCGACGAATAACGGCGCTCAAGGGGGGGTAAGTTCGTGCCATTGCCGGCCGGAATACACCGCCTTACAGCGGGTTATGCCGGGAAACTCCGGGCAATTCGCCCTGAAGTCCAGCCAGGGTCCATGGCCGATTCAGCCGTCGCCCATGCCCCGGCCTCGCCAGTGCTGTTGTAGATTTCACATCGCTCCGTGCCCACAAACAGGCTGTCCTTGCAGTTCTACTCCAGATCCCACTCCAACATGACGCAGCACCATTCAGTACTATTAGGCACCGTTCCCCACCCTCGAAATCCCAGACCCCCACCCCTGCGAGGCAAATTCGGAAATTAGAACACTTCCAGCACACGCAATTGAGTGCAATTTGAACGGGCTTGGCCTATGATGCCTGCAACGCGCCTTCGGGTCGCGACAGCCAATCACCTTCCGCTGCCAGACCGCCTACGCAGTGCGCGTGTTCCGTGCCCTAATCTTGTAAGAATGCGAACCAAGGAGCAAGACCATGGACCTACAGAATATCTTCCGCAGCTTGGTGCTGTTAGCGGTGGTCGCAATTTGCGGCTGCAACATGCGTGGTGATCGTGTGCCCACCGGCGAGATGCGCAAGGAGTCAAAGACGGTGGCTGTCGGAACGGCGAAATCTGTGCAGGTGAGCTTGAGTATGAAAGCGGGCGACCTGAAGGTCGGAGGCGGCGCAAACGATCTGATGGATGCGGATTTCACCTACAACGTGGCGGAGTGGAAGCCTGAAGTGAAATACGAAGTTGGCGGCAGCGTCGGGAACCTGGAGGTAACACAGTCGGGCTCAGGCTCTTACGATAGCAACACCCAGAACGATTGGGACCTGCATTTGAGCAACAAGACGCCCATGGAGATGACCGTGAACATGGGCGCCGGCCGTGCCGGGCTGACTCTCTCCGGGCTGGATCTGAGCCGGCTTGAGCTGAACATGGGCGCAGGTGAGACAACCGTCGACCTGACGGGGGCCTGGAAGCATGACCTTTCCGCCAAAATCCAGGGAGGCGTTGGCAGGGCGACAATCAGGCTGCCCAAGGAGGTGGGTGTCCATGTGGATGCGCAAGGCGGATTGGGGTCGATCAACGCCGGCGATTTCAAAAAGCAGGGCGATGCGTATGTCAACGACCTGTACGGCAAGTCGCCGGTTACCCTCAACATTGAGGTTCAGGGCGGCGTGGGCGAAATCAATCTGGTGCTGGCCGGCGAGGCGCCTGCTTCGTAACCGCCGCGTCCGCCATCATGCCGCTTGGGGAAGCGTTTCCGCCACCTCTTCCGGAAGAATTTCAAACGTGGTCTCGATTTTGGCGGTCTTGGAAATCATGGCGCCCACCGAGCAGTACTTGGTTTCCGAAAAGTGAATGGCGGCTTTGACGGCTTCCGGGTCGATCTGGCCGCGCAACTTGTGTTTGATCTCAACGCGCGTGAAAACCGCCGGCGGCTCAGGGTTCTGGTCGGCATGCAGTTCGATTTCGTAACTGGTCACTTTTTGACGTTTCTTGCGCAAGATGCTGATAACGTCGAAAGCGGTACATCCGCCAAGAGCCAGCAGGGCAAGCTCAATCGGTTTGGGGGCGCTGTGGCCGTCCGCATCGTCCATCACCAGGGCGTGGCCGGTGCCCGACTGCGCAACGAATCGCCGCCCGGTGCCTTCCACGGTGGTCAACCTCAGTTTTCCTTCAATCATGGGTCACCTCATTCTTACTTATTCGGCGCTGGAGACGCCGCCATTCTCTGGGGTGGCGAAAAGCAGTGCCGCAAAGTTGAAAAATCACCGCTGGAGCAAAAACGCGCTGGCAGGCATTTCCCTCATCCCATTTAGATGAATGCAATTTAAGCGGCGAAGTTACACAATAATTTCAGATCGGCGCAAAATCCGCCAAAATGTCTTTTTTACTTTTTAGCAGGTATGCCTTTAAAGCGTTAATCTCACCTTAGCTTCGTATTTGGTCAGTAAAACGCTGCCCGGATGAATTTGGGTTATACTGGCGCTGGAGTTACCCGGAAGCAAGGGTTCACCCGGCCCATCGCTGGTATTTGGTCGCGCTTGGCCAATTCTTTTGGGGGGTTAAAGGCTCACATTTCAGCGCGGCCATAGTGCTACATTTTTGGAAAGGACTCCCGTTTGGGATTTGAAATCATTGATATTCGTCGGTATGAGGCCCAGGAATTCTCTGACCTTCTGGCAGCTGAATCGCGTGCCTGGAACAATACTCTTCGGTGGGACTTCGCAGCCTCGGTGAGAATTATCAATTCCTGCCTGCGTGACAAGCGGCTTTCCGGCTATGCCCTGGTTGGCGAAGGGAAGATCCGCGGCTACTGTTTCTTTTTCTATGACGGGGAAAAAGGAATTGTCGGCGACCTTTACTTACACCCGGAGTTGGCGGGCCTCGGCCACGAGCGCGAACTGTTGGAGCATGCGCTGGAGACCCTTCTCGCGACTCCCGGTTTGCGGCGTATTGAAGCCCAACTTCCGCATTTTGAGCGTGAGGAGTTGGAGCCCTGCTTCGCAGCCCGGGGTTTCCAGAGTTTTCTACGCCGATTCATGAGCCTTGGGCTGAAAGGCCCACGGCGGGGGACAATGCCCGAACCCGGTTCCGAGCCTGACCCGCAAGGTCTTTGGGCACGCGAGGACATTGAATTGACCCCCTGGCAAAAGCGATTCAATAATGATGCGGCGGAGATGCTTTACCAATCCTACCAGGAGCACGTAGACGCTCTGATCAATGACCAATACGCCTCCGTGATCGGAGCGAGTCGGTTGATTGAAAATATCTATCACAATCAGGGGTGCGGCGATTTCCTTACCAACGTGTCGCGCATGGCGGTGCATCGTCCCACGCAGAAATTGGCGGGAATTCTCACTGTGACTCGTGTTCGCCCCCGCACCGCGCATATTCCCCAGGTGGGAGTGGGTCCGGCATTTCAGGCATTGGGAGTGGGTACCGCGATGATGGAAGCCGCATTTCGGGACCTCCGCCAAGATGGTTTTGAGCAGGTTACGCTGACCGTCACGGATGCCAATGCGGGTGCGGTGAGACTCTACCAGCGACTGGGATTTGAAACCTTTAAAACCTTCGGCGCCTTCATCTACAATGGGGATTAGGCGCCAGGGGCTGGATGAAACTTCGAAGGGCAAATGACCAACTCTTACTTACTTACTTAATCCCTTAAACTCTACGCCTTTAACTTCCCTCCGGCCAAGAACTCACTTCCCCTTGGCCTTCAACAGGTCCTTCAATTCATCCATGAATTCACGGACGTCTTTGAAATCGAGATAGACCGAAGCAAAACGCACATAGGCAACTTTATCGAGTTTTTTCAGCCGGTTCATCACTAGCTCGCCCAGTTCGGTCGCGGGGCGCTCACGGTCAGGAGATTCGGCAACATGGGATTCAATTTCGTTGACCAGCGCCTCCAGCTTGCCCATGGCGACGGGGCGTTTTTCGCAAGCCTTTAGTAAGCCCGCCAGAATTTTTTGCCGATCGAATTTCTCGCGCCGTCCGTCTTTCTTGACCACCATGTAGGGGATTTCGTCGATGCGCTCGTAGGTGGTAAACCGCCGACCGCACTTTGTACATTCGCGGCGACGGCGGATGGTGTCGCCGATTTTCGCCTCGCGGGAATCCACAACCTTGTCTTCAACATGCGCACAGAATGGACATTTCACTTGGGTGGCTCACCTCAGTAACCGGATCTCCCGATAGAACCGCGTGCTAGTTTTTTTCCAAAGTCACAGCCTTCTCTTCCTCTTCGGTAATTGCTTCCAGTTTGGGGATAGACAAACCTTCGTGGATTAATAAAATCAGCCCCAAGGCAAGCGTGGGGATCAATTGAATGATCCACACCAAAATACTGGCTCCCGTGGCGGGCTCGACCTTGATATTAAAGATTTCCGTTAATGACAGAATGATGCCCACCTGATAGCCTCCCCCGACTCCGGGGAGTTGAACCATGAGGCCCAAGGCAGCGCAGAAAAGCGTCAAGCAGGCGGCCAACCAGGGCAGGTGGCCCATATGGTGCCGGACGCTCTTGAAGGTCAGCCAGAACATAGTGGCATTAATCGCCCATAGGAAAGCGGTGGTCACCACACTGCCCGCCAACCCTTTCCAGTCGCGAATCACACTCAGGCCCTCGCTGAACGAGTTCAGGAATTGGGCAAAAGAGTGCAGGGGACGCTCGGGAAGAAAGCTGAAAAGCCTCAGCGTTCCGGCGGTCATGCTTGCGGCTTTCAGGCGGAAGAGGACCAGGCCTATAATCAGCAAGCCCGTAAGTCCAAAGAGCACGTGCCCCCACGAATGCATCGAATGCAGCACTGATACTCCGCGGGCTGAGTCTGGATTTACTGGTTCAAAGTAAATGGCAGCGGCAAAGAGAATTACCATGGCGATGATGTCAAGCACCCGCTCGAGCAGCCAGATCGCAATCATGGCACTCATGGGGACATTCTCTTTTTTGGCGATGTAGGCGGGACGAACGAGTTCCCCGGGACGGCCCACCAGGAAGATGGAACTGAAACCGAGGATCTGCCCCACGAACAAAACCCATAAGGATGCGGACTTGATAGGCCGCATGAAGAATTCCCAGCGAACTGCCCGCATGAAGAAGGAGAAGTAAACGCAGAAGATCGCCAGAAGCAGGTAGCCGGGGCTCGCCCCCACAATTGATCGCCAAAGGCTATCCCACCGGAAATTGCGCCACTCGGGACTTCCCCTTAGATTGTAGAAGATCAGGACAATAATAGCTGCCCCTACGGCCAGCCAAACCCATCGCCCCCATGCTTTTTTCATAGAATGGTCCCGCCAAGGTTCTTCCCAGCAAAACTATCCGAAGGGTTTCCGGAAGTCAAGCAAAGGACGCAACATCCCACGCCCTTCTTAGCATTCTGCCAGTACCTTTTGATAACAGTCACGTGTGTTGCGATCAAAACAAACGAAGAGGACTCTTTCGAGGGAATAGTTTTCTTCCAGGAAGGCGCGGACTTCCCGGACGGCAATGCGGGTGGCGCGCTCCAAGGGGAATCCATAGACGCCCGTGCTGATGGCAGGAAAGGCTAAAGTGCGAATGCCGGTTTTAGTCGCTAGAGCGAGAGAGCGTCGATAGCATCTGGCCAGCAATTCGTCCTCATGTTGAGCGCCACCGTGCCACACCGGCCCCACAGTATGAATAATCCACGATGCAGGGAGACGATAACCGCGCGTCAACTTGGCATCGCCCGTGGCGCAACCCTGCAACGTGCGGCATTCTGCCAGAAGCTCCGGACCGGCCGCCCGATGAATCGCGCCATCCACGCCCCCGCCCCCCAGCAGCGAGGTATTGGCAGCGTTTACGACGGCCTCGACCTCTTGTTTTGTGATGTCGCCTTCGACAACCAGGATTGCTTGGTCCGGCATATTGTACTCCGGGGATAGAGTCTCCAATTGCTGGCATGGTGCTCGATCAGCGCCGAAAATCTTTTATTGCAAACTGTGATATGGCTCAAGCTGTCACACTTCATCGCAGAGCTTACTCAACTCCCAATTCACGGGCCAACTTCTCGGTGTCGAAAGGGGAGCAATTGAAAACCCGCCCGCCAACTTCGAAAGTGGGGACTTTGCTCTTGCCACCATTCGCGCGTTTCACAAATTCCTCCGCCTCCGGATGCGCTTCGATATCAATCTCTTCAAAGGGCAGGTGCCGCACCTTCAAGAATTGCTTGGCGCGGCGGCAAGCAGAACACCAATTCGTGGTGTATATTCGGATTGATAAGTTCATTCCCAAGCCTCAGATCTTTCGGAGTCAGACGATAACAGCGGAGATTGCTTCGAACGTCTTCTGCCCACGTCTACACTGCTGCAAACGCTCACCTATATTTCATTTCATTGTGATTTTACAACAAATCCAAGCTGGGTGAGAGTGGGGTCTTGGACGCAAGGGGAGATTGAGGTTATCCCCGATGTTTGTGTGCGGTTTCCAAACGAACCATGGCACGTGTGAGAGCTTTGCGGGCGCGTTCCATGTCCACTTGCGGATCGTCGAACCGCTTTAAGCGTTCCTCCGCACGGACTTTGGCCTTTTCCGCGCGCTCCAGGTCGATCTCTTCCACGCGCTCAGCCGATTGTGCCAGTATGATGACACGATCACCAAGGACTTCGGCAAAACCCCAGTCCACCACCAAGGTGTGCTGTGCGTTGCCTGAAGTGTACTCCAGTTCACCAGCAGCAAGTTCCGTAAGCAGCGGGGCGTGCCCGGGCAGGATTCCCAAATATCCGTTCTTTCCTGGAATCGTTACCGCAGTAACGGCATCATGCGCCACCAGGCGGTCCGGAGTCACAATGTCGAGGCGAATTTCAGTGGGTAAAGTGATTTCTGCCATAGCTGCTTTTCTCTCGGAAGATTCGAAGATCGGGAGATCGGGCGAGCAAGGGAATTGTGTACTCGCTATGTGTTCACCCCATCATCGGATCTCACGATCGCCCGATTACTTGCCTTCCGCCTTCATCTTCTCGGCTTTCTCCAACGCTTCTTCCATGGTGCCAACCATATAAAATGCCTGCTCGGGAATGGCGTCGTATTTGCCCGCAACCAGTTCCTTGAAGCCCTTGATGGTATCTTCCAGCTTTACATAGCGGCCATCCATGCCCGTGAACTGCTTGGTGACGAAGAAGGGCTGCGAAAGGAAGCGCTGAATTTTGCGGGCGCGTGCCACCGTAACCTTGTCTTCTTCCGAAAGCTCGTCCATACCGAGGATGGCGATGATGTCCTGAAGATCCTTGTAGCGCTGAAGCACCTTCTGAACGCCGCGAGCCACAGCGTAGTGCTCTTCGCCGACAATTTCGGGAGCGAGAGCCTTGGAGGTGGAAGCAAGAGGATCAACGGCAGGATAGATACCCAGCTCGGCGATGGAACGCTCCAGCACGATCGTGGAATCGAGGTGAGCGAAGGTATTGGCGGGAGCCGGATCGGTCAAATCGTCAGCAGGCACATAGACAGCCTGGAACGAAGTGATGGAACCGTTTTTGGTCGAGGTGATGCGCTCCTGAAGATTACCCATTTCAGCGGCGAGGGTCGGCTGATAACCAACGGCACTCGGCGTACGCCCCAGCAGAGCAGAGACTTCGGAACCTGCCTGGGAGAAACGGAAGATATTGTCCACGAAGAGCAGCACATCCTGATTTTTTTCGTCACGGAAATATTCAGCCATGGTGAGAGCCGTGAGAGCGACCCGCAGACGGGCACCCGGAGGCTCGTTCATCTGGCCATAGACNNCGATGATGTCCTGAAGGTCCTTATACTTTTGCAGAACGGCCTTCACGGCGCGAGCCACGTCATAATGCTCATGACCCACAATGCGGGGATCCAACACACGGGAAGTGGAAGCCAGGGGATCAACAGCCGGATAGATGCCGATTTCCACCAGCGCGCGGCTGAGCACCGTGGTGGCGTCCAAGTGCGAAAACGCCGTGGCGGGAGCGGGGTCGGTCAAATCATCAGCCGGGACGTAAATTGCTTGTACGGAGGTGATGGAGCCCGTCTTGGTGGATGTAATGCGCTCCTGGAGTTCGCCCATTTCCGTCGAAAGGTTGGGCTGGTATCCCACGGCGGAAGGCATGCGGCCGAGCAGAGCTGAAACTTCTGCTCCTGCCTGGGTAAAACGGAAAATGTTGTCAATGAACAGCAGCGTGTCCTGACCGCCCACATCGCGGAAATATTCCGCCACAGTGAGGCCGGTGAGCCCGACCCGCAGACGCGCCCCGGGGGGCTCGGTCATCTGGCCGTATATCAGAGCGACTTTGGATTTGTCGGGGTCGCCTGCAACCATGACCCCGCCTTCCTGCATTTCCAGCCACAAATCGTTCCCTTCACGGGTACGTTCGCCCACGCCCGAGAACACCGAAACGCCGCCGTGCTTCATGGCAACGTTGTGGATCATCTCCATCACGATGACGGTCTTGCCCACGCCCGCGCCGCCGAACAATCCAGTCTTGCCGCCCTTCAAGTAAGGTTCAAGCAGATCGATAACTTTGACCCCGGTCTCGAAAGCTTCCAGGTTTGTGTTTTGATCCTCAAGAGTCGGCGCATGGCGGTGGATGGGCCAGCGCTCCTGGGTGGCTACCGGGCCAAGGTTATCCACAGGTTGGCCGATGACATTCATCACCCGCCCCAGTGTAGCCTTGCCCACCGGGACCGTGATGGGCTCGCCCTGGTCCTCCACGATCATGCCGCGGACCATGCCGTCCGTGGGCTGCATTGCCACGCACTTGGCGCGGCCTTCTCCCAAATGCTGTTCAACCTCCGCGATTACATCAATCGGGGTGGGAACCTCAAAGCCTTGGGAAGTGATCCGCACGGCATTGTATATCGCGGGAAGGTGGCCACCTTCAAACGCCACCACAACCACCGGACCAATTACTTCCACCACTTTGCCAACGTGCTGTTCGGACATCGTAAATCCTTTCAGGAAAGCTGTCAGCATTCAGCTAAAGAACATAACCGCCAGTTTCGCTGATAGCCCCTTATGTTGCTGCCGCTCCGCTTACCACTTCGATGATTTCTCTCGTGATTGCTGCCTGCCGGACGCGGTTCATATACAGAGTTAGGGAATCGATCATTTCACGGGCGTTATTGGTGGCCGCATCCATGGCGGTCATGCGTGCCGCTAGTTCCGCCGCCTGCGATTCCAGCAGCGCGCGGTAAACTTCAATCTCCACATAGCGCGGCAGCAGGCTGTTGAAAATTTCCTGCGCCGGCTGCTCATAGATGTAATCAATCAGAGTTTCCCCACTCGTCGGGACGATCGGTTTGATAGGAAGGTAGCGCTCCACCATCACCCGCTGGGTCATAATCGACTTGAACTCGTTGTAAATGAAATCCACCGAGTCCACTTTCTCTTCCGAGTAAAGCTCGATGATGCTTTTGGAAATGGGCTGCGACTGGTTGAATTCCAGGCGGCCAAAAATATTGATGTGCTCGCCGATTACCTTGACTGGCCGCTTGATAAAATAATCGCGGCCTTTCCGGCCCACCGTAATTATTGAAATGTCACGGTCACGGTGTTCGTCCACATAACTTTGCGCAGCACGAATCAGGTTGGCGTTGAAGCCTCCGCACAAACCACGGTCAGAGGTGACCAGTACCAGAAGTTGCCGCTGAATGGGGCGTTCCAGAAGCAGTGGATGGCAGCGGTCTGTGGTGCGCGCCGCGACGCTGGAAAGCAGCGCCATCATCTGGTTGGCGTAGGGCCGGGCATTGAAGATGCGGTCCTGTGCGCGCCGCAGACGGGCTGCCGCAACCATTTTCATCGCCCGGGTGATTTGCTGCGTGCTCTTTACCGAGCGGATCCGGCGTCGAATATCGAGTAATGCGGCCATAGTTGTTAGTGCCCGTCCGCGACGGCGCGGAGTTGTTTCAGGGTCTCATTGATTTCGCGAAGAATGACCAACTGTTGTTCTTCCAATTCAAGCGATCTTTCCACGTACTTTCGAGTTTTGATTTGCCCCTTGCGATGTTGGACCATGTAGTAGACCCCATAAGCAATCCAAAAGAGGGCCATCAACAATATGATTAAATTTCCCCAGTCATGCATCCCGTCACCTCTCGGCGCCTTTATCCATCATGAGGGGATGCATTCCGAAGCCAGTCCCGTCATGCCTTCGCGTTGTTATCCGCTACAAACTTCGCTTTGAATTCGTCCAGCATCTTGCGCAATTCCGCCTTCAGCGCGTCGGTTAATTCTTTCTTCTCCGCGATTTGCTTTCCTACGGCAGGGTACGAAGTATCCATGAATTCGTAGAGCGCTTGTTCAAAGGGTCCGCACTGTTCAATGGCCAGATCGTCGAGGTAGCCGCCCGTTCCGGCAAAGATGATGGCGATCTGCT
>PLSX01000166.1 GCA_003165315.1 Acidobacteriota bacterium | reverse complement strand
ACCATGCCGCCGATCAGCTGCACGTCAAAGTGCCGCATGTTCAACGTGCGGCGTCCGGCTTCGCGGCAGAGGGCAAAGGCTTCCGGCAGAATTTCGTCCAGGGTCGTGCCTTGGGCCAGGCGCTCCTTCAGTTTTTGGGTGCGCAGGGGGAATTCGGCGTCGGGAAGCTCCTTCATTTCCGGCTCGAAGGCGTTGATTTCCGCCACCCGGCCACTCAGGCGCTTCAACTCGCGCTCGTTCTTGGTGCCCATCACCTTGCCTAATGCGAATTGTAGAAAGTTTCCCATAGTGTATAGACGGTTTCCGACCTCTTATTCCAATCTTTCTATTGTAAAGCCCGGTGCCCAAGTTGACAAGGAACAGGGGGGTGGAGAGACCGGCTCATCAGGCCCTCGCCTGCTTATGGGTCGCCCTTTTTCCTCAGCTGAAATCTCCATTTCAAAATTCCCGACCAAACGTGTGGGGTTTAGGACTTCGAACTCAGTACCTCGAAATCGCTGTTTCAGTTCAGCTCTTCATTTTAGACATCCGGTTACCGGTGAGGGAGAGTGCGCCCAATCGGCAGCCAACCTGCCATTTCCTGCTCGTCGGGCGGCATTTGTCACCTGATCTTCAAATTTTGATAACTCCCTTTCTTTTCATGAACATCTTGGCAAGCGACCTGTAAGTATGTTAGTTTTCATATACATTTTGGCAAGCCGCGGCAATCGGCCCATCGGGATTCGTCCATTGAGGGCATTTTGGACTACCGGTTCCCCGCCAGAAGCCGTCGGCTCAAGAGAGGTCCTGGCAGATCAAAAGCAGCAAATCGCGAATCAGCCGCGGGCGGAAAACTCGCATTCCAACTGATATTCGGGCGGTTCGACTCTGTGACCCTGACGCCGGGAGCTTGAATAACAGATTTTGCAGGCTGGGTTGGGTGGAATTCGCAGAGGAGGTGGATTCGAGCGTGGCCATGACTAAACCCCACAGTTACGAAACTCATTCCATCCTTTAAGGCTACACTTGTCAAGGAAATAATGCCAGCACTAGAGGCTACAAAATGTCGCAGATCAGCCCCAGGAAGGCAAGTAGATTTGTATTTTCTGTTCTCGCGCCTGGCCCCGTGATAGAATGCGACGAGGACGATGAACGATAAGGTGCATTTGGAAGCCCAAAAGGAGTCCATCATGATCATACCGAAAGGCAGCCATCGACTCGCATTCCTTTACGGCATTTTGGTACTTGCGGCGTGGAGCCCTCTGTTCGGCGATACCCAGCATGGGGGGAACGCACCCCGACCGGGAGTCCCCGCCGCAGCGACCCCGGCGAATATCGTCCAATATGTGCGCGACCGTTTTGAAGTGCCCGCAACCGTTAAGGTCGATGCTCAACCCGTCCAACCATCGTTGTACCCACATTTCTATCAGACCGCAGTAACCGTGGATGACGGCAGGCAAAGACGTGTTAGCGGCGTGTTTATCAGCACGGGCGCCCGCTGCTTTGTCATGGGGAACATTTTTGCGCTAAGCGGCGCCAGTAATGCTGAGGTGGTTCGTTGCGTGCGCGAAGCGGCCAAACTTCCCCCTACGGCCGAGGTTACGGTCGGTCCCTTTGCGAGTTCTGTGTACCCGGATTTCCTTAAATCGACGGTAACGGTTCGTAACGCGACCCAAACGCAAAGCGGTGAAATGTTCGTGAGCCGGGATCATCGTGTAGGTATCCTCGGGTTGGTGCTACCTTTCCGGCGGGATTTTGTGGAGCGGCTAATCAACACACGGGATCAGCCAAGCGTCGGACCAGCCAATGCTCGCGTGACGATTGTCGAGTATGCTGACCTGGAGTGCCCAATGTGCGCTGATTTTCAGAAGTTCCTGGAAAGTGAGTTCCTGCCCCATTACGGCAGCAAGGTCAGGATCATCTTCAAGGAGTTTCCCTTGTCGTTTCACCCCTGGGCAACAACCGCGGCAGTTGCGGACGAGTGTGCGTATCAAACCGATCCCTCGAAATTCGTCAACTATCGAACGCTGATCTTTGGGAATCAGCCGATAATTGACGTCGCGAATGTTCGGGAGCAGTTGCTGAGCCTGGGCGAGCAGGCAGGGCTAAATGAGGTCGACCTCGGCTCGTGTGTTGACGCCAAAGCGTCTCTGGGCCGCATCGAAGCCTGCCGTAATGAAGCCCAAATCTTGGGCGTAAACAAAACGCCGACCTTCTTTGTGAATGGCAGAATTGTGATTGGAGTCCCCCCAGGGCCGGCCTTTTACGCGGTTGTTGATGAAGCATTGGCCGCTGCGGATGCGAGAAACTAAGACCGTATCGGCGCTGGGTATGACCGGGGACGGCAAGCCGTCCCCTACAACTGTTCCCTGTGCCTCACGTTGTACAGCCAAGAGCAAACCCCGGAGCATGGCAGACCTCTTTCATTCTTTCGGGGCTGAGTGTTGCCACGCGCTTGCCTAAATTACCCTGCGACACAGTGACAAGGTGATGCAAATTAATTGCGCGCGCACCCTTCATTCCATCTGCTTCGGTCAAGCGGACCTCTGACGGTACTCCGCAGATCTTCGCGGTAATGGGGGCCACCGTGACGGTGGACAAGCACGCAATTGCACTTTCCCGCGTGAGAACAACGACAGGTCTCTGCTTGTCGGGTCGAGGGAATGGATAGAGTCTAACTTCCCCGCGGGCTATCGCTCCGGCCACGATGCCACCTGCTCCCAGTCCGCCGCCTCGGTTGAAACATCGGGATGCTTTTGGTACCCCGCACGGTCGCGGCCCTCAAGTTCCCGCATCTCAAGACGTTTCAGGTAATCACGCAGGGCCTCGCGAACCAGCGCCGAGCGATTCATCCGTACGCGCCTGGCGGCTCCGTCAGTGGCGCGCAGCAATTCCGAATTCAACACAACCTGAATGGTTTCCATACTGTGGAATACACTCCATAACATAGTCCACAGTTCACTAAAACGTATCTCCGCAAGCACCCCGCCGTGATTGCGGCACTTCGCCGGGCTTCGGGCTTTTCGATGGCTTTAGGAATCGCCCATCCAGGCGCCGTAGGGTTTGAGGGACTCAATGTTATCGCACACGGCCTTGATGGCGGCGGTGATGGGCACGGCGAGGATCAGTCCGAATCCCCCCCACAGCCAGGCCCAGAACATCATGGCAATGGTGACGGAGAGCGCATTCAAGTTGACGCGCTGGCCCACCAACTTTGGGGTGAGAATGTTGACGGCCACAAAATGCACCACGGCCACCGAGACGCCGATGGTCATAAAGGGGCCGGTGGTATCGTATTGCATCAACGCAATCATCAAGGGCGGAAGGATTCCCAACGCCACACCAATGTAAGGAACGAGGCTGAGCAGCGCGGCAATAGGGCCCAGCAGCAACGCGTATTGAAGATGAATGATGGCAAATACCGGAGTGATAATGCAGGCGGAAATAAGCCCGACAAAGAGGTTCCCCACCACAAACTGGCGCAACATGCGGGCAATCGCATGGATCACATCTTCCGCCTGCTGGCGCTGTTTGATGGGAAACAGGTTCAACGACGCCACCCACAACCGGTCCTTCGAGGTGAGCATGAAGAACACCAGGAAGGGGATGAACATTACAGTGACGACGAAGGCATAAACCGATCCGATGCCCCGCAACAGAAACTGCTCATAGGGGGACTCCTGCTGCAGGCGCACGGTGGGAAGGTTGGACTCCTGGGAAGCCGGCATGATGGTTTGCGTGCTCTGCTGGATGTTGTGGGCTGTCAATTGAATATGCGCAGTGATCTGTTTCAACCTCTGCATCAGCCGCGGCATGGCATCATAAAAAGCCTGGCTGCGATCATAGAGGGCATAGATCGCCAGATAGGCGACAGTGAGCATCAGCAGAACCATGATGAGCGAAGCCAGCCACCGCGGGATGCGGTAAAGCTCCATCAGCCGGACGCCGGGGTCAAGGACGGAGGCAATCAGAATGGAGCAGATTAGGGTGATGACAACAGAGCTGGCGTAATAGATGCAGCCAAAGAGAATGGCAATGGCAATGATTTTAACGCTGGCGGAAGCAGATGCCGCGGCGTGCGCCTCAGAATGGGTGTCAGACATGCGGTGGACCCTCGGAAGGGATTCTAGCTTGCCGCGCTGGGAATTGCCAGAAAAGAGCAATACTGCCATGATAGGTGCTTCGTTGGGGGGCGCGGGTACACCCATAGTATAATGGCTCTTATCAATTTCCGCTTCCGCGCCGTGAGCTGGTATATTCATTCACCGCAGAGGGAAAAGGGGGAGGGCGACGGTTTATCCGTGCGCCTTAAAGACGAAATGAAATTTTCGCGCCGCAAACTGCTGGGTTCGTCGGGAATACTTCTGGGATCGGGACTTCTTGATGCCCTCACCACACCCCTGTGGCGATGGAGTGGAACTCCCGTGCTGCGAGCGGATCCCCTGCCTCATCCGGACGGGGCTTCACCCGTCACTTTCGTGGATGTGGCGAAAGAGGCCGGCATCAATGTCCCCAACGTCTGGGGTGGAGTAAAGCACAAGAACTACATTGTTGAAGCCAAGGGCAGCGGGCTGGCCTTTTTCGATTACGACCAGGATGGTTGGCTTGACATTTACCTTACCAACGGCCAGCGGCTGCCGGGCGAAGAACCCTTCCCCGATGGCAAGACTCCCACACAACACCTGCTGAAGAACAATCGCGATGGCACGTTCACGGACGTGACCGAAAAGGCCGGGCTGAGCGTAACCGGATGGGGAACGGGCGTCTGTGTGGGCGATTACGACAACGATGGCTGGGATGATCTCTTCTGCGGTTTTTGGGGCCATAATATTTTGTGGCACAACAACGGCGATGGCACCTTCACCGATGTAACCAAAAAAGCGGGCCTGTGGGAGGAGCGTATCCGCTGGGCCTCCGGATGCACGTGGCTGGATTACGATCGCGACGGGTTGCTCGACCTGTTTGTGTGCAACTACATCGAATTGGACCTGAAGCGAGTGCCCATTCCCGGGCAGACCGGATATTGCCAGTGGAAGGGGATTCCCGTAATGTGCGGACCCCGCGGCTTGCCGGGCGGCTCAAACATCCTTTACCACAATAACGGCAACGGGACGTTCACGAATGTGTCGGAGAAAGCGGGGATCCTTAAGACCGGTCCGCGCTATTCCATCACCGCCGTCTCCTACGATTTTGATAACGATGGCTGGCCGGATATTTACGTTGCGGTGGATTCCGAGCCCAGCATTTTGTTCAAGAACAAACACAATGGGACGTTTGAAGATATCGCCGTGATGGCGGGATGCGCTTATAACGAGGACGGGCAGGAACAGGCCGGCATGGGCATCGGCGTGGGCGATTATGACTGCGACGGCTGGCTCGACATCGTCAAGACGAACTTTACCGATGACACACCCGATCTTTACCACAACAACGGCGACGGCACCTTCAGCGACGTAACATTTGTTTCCGGCCTCGGTGTGAACACGCAATATGTCTGCTGGGGCGCGGGATTTACGGATTACGACAACGACGGGTGGACCGATATTTTTTACGTCACCGGCCAGGTCTATCCGGCGATTGACGAGTACAACCTGGGCGGCCACTTTGTTTCCCCCCGCGTCGTTTATCGCAACCTCGGAAACAGCAAGTTTGAGGATGTCTCCAAACAATTGGGCCCGGGGGTGAATGCACTGTATTCCAGCCGCGGCTGCGCCTTTGGCGATTATGACAACGATGGCGACGTCGACGTGCTGATCCTGAACATGAATGATTATCCTTCCCTGCTGCGCAATGACGGCGGCAACAAAAATAATTGGATCAATATCAAACTGCTGGGCACTCATTGCAATCGCACCGCTGTGGGGGCCCGGGTGAAAGTGGTTACCGGCAAGCACTCACAAATCGATGAAGTGCATACCGGCACCAGCGTCATGTCGCAGAGCGACTTGCGCCTCAGCTTCGGCCTGGGACCGGCAACGCAGGTGGACGCCATCGAAGTCAAATGGCCCATCGTGCAAAAGGATGTCGAAAGCTATGCCAAAACGATGAAGATCTCAATTGAGGCTGCTGAAAAGAAGCTGTCCGGCAAGGTGGAGAGATTCACCAACATCGCCGCCAATCAGTTCCTCACCATTAAAGAAGGCGAAGGAATCATCAAGCGCCAACCGCCTCATACCAAATCCTGAGGTGACACTCCATTTAGAAGAACATGCCATGCGAGCTTCTGAACAGAGGGGCGTGTCCCCCGCCCTAACGCTTAGAAGCGCGCTGTGGTTGGCGTCTACCGCAACAAGGCAGAAATTCTTGTAAAACCCATTTTCTTATAGCCAGAGATTACGGTTGGAATAGAACGTGACGGGTCGATCGGGATATTTCCTCTTGAAGGCCTGGAATTGCCGGAGGATTGCCTGATGGCGGCGGTCCGAGGTCCGAATGGATTTGTGAGGCATCACGATGAGGGCGCGCTCAACTTCCTTGACATATTTGGAGGAGAGCCGCCAGTCGCACTTCACCAGCGTGCGCAGGTCGGCGACGCCATAGCCGATGACACGGGCAACCCCATCGACATAGGGGTCAACGTAACTCATCACCAGGTTGCGAATGGTGCGGAAGACCGGCTTGCGCCCGTGAAGGCCCGCATCCCGCGAACGAGCGATGGTTCCCCACTTCCCATCCTTTTTGAATAGAAACAGCACATGGTCAAGCTGGTCCTGGGATTCCAAATCCAGCAGCAGCGGCGGGTAACCGTGCTGCTCCATGATGGTCGCCGCGCTCAACGCGCCTTCCAGGCAATGCGCGCTTCCATGGCGAACCACGCCCCGGAAAGTGCGCAGCGTTTCCCCTCGCTTTTCCCAGTTGTAAGGAAGGCGCCGAAGATAATTCTGCACCTGCTTGGGCGTGCGGCAGCGCCTAACCACGGCCCACTCTTCCGGGCGAAAGGCCTCGCGGCCGGGGGCCGTCGACGGAAGATAGTTCTGGGGAACGGAAAAACTCTTCGGGAACATTGAATCTCTGTTATCGTTTCGCCGGGTCATTCGATTACTTCGCCCACCGGTCGTGCCAAAGTTGAAAACTGAATAGTGTCCATAGGGCCTTGCGGTTATCGACCTTGCCTGACCAATGCTCATTCAGCAGCCGGCGCACGAACGGGACGTTGAACATTCCCTCGCGCCGCAATTTTTCTTCACCCAGGGTTTCGTCCACCAGCGGCCGCAATTCATTCCGCATCCAGCTGGCAATGGGGACGGAGAACCCGCGCTTTTGCCTGTAGACAATTTCATTGGGCAGCCAGCGCTCCACGGCCTTTTTCAAAATGTACTTCAGCTTGAAGCCCCTTACCTTAAGCTGGCTGGGCAGTCCTTCGGCAAATTCAATCAAGCGGTGATCCAAAAAGGGTGTGCGCAACTCCAACGAGCACGCCATGCTGGCGCGGTCCACTTTGACCAACAAGTTGTCTTCCAGGTAAAGACGAAAATCGAGATAGAGCATTTCGGAAACGGTTTCATCGAAGCGCGCGCCTTCCAGCACCCGAGCCAGTGGAGAATAGATCTGGCTGCTGGGCGGCTTTGGCCCCGCCCAATCGGGCGAGAAGAGCTGGTCGAGTTCGGTGGGGTTGAACATGCCGAACCAGATGTGGTGGCGCTCCGCCGGAGTTTTTTCCGCATTGCTCAAGAAGCGGCGCAGAAAGAGGCCCTTGGGAACCGCGGTGGAGGAGACGGGAAGATAATCTTTGAGCCGTCCAAACACGTGGCGGCGCACCACTTCAGGAAGCTTGAGGTAATAATCCGCCAGGCGCGCCCCCATGTAAGTCGGGTAGCCACCGAAGAGTTCGTCGCTGCCTTCGCCGCTCAGCGCCACTTTGATGTGTTCGCGGGCGAAGCGCGAGATCATATAGGTGGGAATGACCGCCGGGTCGGCCATGGGCTCATCCAGATGATCGGCCAGCGTCGCGAGCGCCTGGTACATGCTGGGCTTATCGGCGGTCAATACATGGTGCTGAGTGCGAAAGCGCTTTGCCACCAGTGTCGAATAGGGCTCCTCGTTAAAGGTCTTCTCGGGGAAGTTCACCGAGAACGAATTGACGTTACCCGGGCTCAACTCGCTCATGATGGCGACGATGGCGGAGGAATCCACGCCACCGCTCAGGAACACACCCAGGGGGACATCGCTCACCAGGCGTGACTCCGCCGCCTGCCGCAAGCGCACGGCAAGTTCTTCCACTAGATCGCGCTCCTCGTGGGACGTCACCAGCGGCTGGTTGGGCGAACGCAAATACACCTGCGGGCGCCAGTAAGCGTCAATGTGAATGTTGCCGTTTTCCACCACCATGTAATGCGCCGATGGAAGCTTTTTGATCTCGGCATAAACGCTGCTGGGGCTGGGAAAATGACCATAGAAAAAGTAGTGGGTGAGCGCAGTGGGATCAATCGCGCGGCTGATTCCCGTGTATTCAAGCAGCGCCTTGATTTCCGAGCCAAACACCAGGGTTTGGCCGCCACGCCAATAATAGAGAGGTTTTTCGCCCGCCCGGTCGCGCGCCAAAAGCAGTCGCTTGGCGCGATGATCCCAGAGGGCGATGGCAAACATGCCGTTCAAATCGCGCAGGCAATCCGGGCCCTTCTCCTCATACAAGTGAATGATGGCTTCGCCGTCGGAATGCGTCTTGAAATGGTGACCGCGGTCAAGCAAACCCTGGCATAGCTCACGGTAGTTATAAATCTCGCCGTTGAAAACCAGCGTGACATCGCCGCTTTCGTTGGAGAGCGGCTGGTTGCCGGTTTCAAGATCGATGATGCTCAACCGGCGGATGGCCAGTGCAATGTGGGGCAACTGAAATTTCCCCCCGCTGTCAGGCCCTCGAAGGAAGAGCGTCTGCGCCATCGCATCGATGCGCTCACCGTGGGCAAGGGGTTGAAGCTGCAAATTGAAGAGTCCGCAAATTCCACACATAGGAGGCCAGAAAAGAGGTTACAGGAAACAGGTTACAAGTTACAGGGAACAAAAATATAGTGCCAATCAGAGGGTTCCTTGCAAGTGATGAATCATGGCTGAAATGGGGCGATCACTCGGGCGGGCGGGGCCTCCAGATGCACGGCACTAACCGGGGGAATCTCCCAGACGGAAAAGTCCAATTCATTCCAGAGCGGATCGATGCGCCCCGCGTTCCCCCAAAGGTCTTCCACTAGAGTATTCGGAGTCATGACCAGTATGGGTTGTGTGTTCACCTCTTTGAGGGCGCGGAATTCAGGGACCGTAATCAGTATCCCCTTGCCCGGATCCCCCCCCGCCGCACGCCGAACCTCCGCCTGGCGGGCAACCTGGTAGTTGCTGGTCATCTCCCCCCATTCCACGGAGAGCAATCCGACAGGACGATGCAAGTAGAAAGGCAAGCTGGTGCGGAAATAGTAGTAACCGAAAATCGGCGAATCTCTCTCCGGGCTGGCGAGTATTGTTGCTGCCAGCCGGCGGCTGGAATGGGTTTCTGTCAACAATTCGAGAGGCCCATACCAGCGGAGGACAAACATGGGAACAACTGCAATCAGCAGCGCGAAAGTGGCAACGGCCAGGGTGCGCCCGCGCGCTTGCGTCGCCAACCTTCGGCCGAGAAACCCCATCGCGGCCAGGATCAACCCGGTATAGAGTAGCGAGGGCTGAATAAGTTCGAGCACGCTGGGGGCAAGTTTCCTCGCCAGCCTGGCATGCAGCGAGGTGAAGAGCCATGAGTGCGACGCGGCGGCCACCAAAACGCCGAGCGCCAGCAGCAGCGCAAATCCTGCCGTCAGCCAATCAGGTGGGCGCGATTGCACCTGCTTGCCGACTTCCTGCCAGACCAGCCCCATCAGGATGCTGAGTGGGACAATAGCAGGCAGAAAATAGGCGGGAAGCTTGGAATGCGAAAGCGTAAAGAAGAGGAATACCCATGCCGCCCAACTTAGCAGAAACAGGATGGGCCGGGCCGCTTCTTGCTTCAGTTCCCGCCAGCGTCGCAGCCGGTTCCAACCCGCCAGCAGCAGAAAGAGACTCCACGGGAAAAAGCCACCGAGAAAGACGGGAATGTAGTAGAAAATCCCCCCGCCTCGGTGCGCGGCGGCGGTGGTGAACCGCTTCAAGCTTTCGTTCCAAAGGGCGTAGCGGGGAAAATCCGGATTGCGCATGGAAACAGCAATGAACCAGGGCAGGGCGGCGGCCAGCAGAACAATGAGGCCCAGCCCCCAGCGCAAACGCAACCACTCTCGCGCTCTAGTGCGGGAAATTTGGTAAATCAGAACCGCGATCAGGGGAATTAATATTCCTACAAAGCCTTTGGTGATGACCGCCAACCCCATCGCCCCAAACATCATGGCGTCGAACCAGGGCTTTTGGAAGCCGCTCTCTTCCACCAGCCAGAACGCCACCATGGCCGCAGTGACAAGAAAAGCAAGGGTCATGTCGAAGATAACTTCACGGGCGAGGACAACCACCAGAGGGCAAGCGGCAAAGACCAGCCCTGCCCGCAGCCCTGCGGAATCCCCGAACATGCGGCGTGCCAGGAACCACACCAGCAACATGGTCGCCACAGCCATCAATGTGGAGGGCAGGCGCGCTGCGGCTTCGGAAACGCCAAAGATTTTCAGGGATGCGGCCTCCATCCAAAAGAACACAGCGGGCTTATCCAGGTAAACGAAACTGTTATAGTGCGGCGTGATCCAATCGCCCGAGACCAACATCTCGCGCCCTACTTCTGCATTGCGGCCCTCATCGGGTTCAAGCAAGGGAAGGCGGCCCAAGCCGACGAAGAACAGCACGGCCGCGGCGAATAGCAGTAAGCCCAGCGAAAGGGCCAAAATCGTCCGGGAGTTGGAAGGGGAATCAGCGGGTGTCAAGGCCATTAGGTGATTCGACGATCAGGCAAACAACTGATCGGTCATTTGAACGCTCATCCGATCAAGCGATCATCAGGCTTTACCAATCTCCTGTCTTTTGAGGTTGCTCGCGGCAGGCGCTTCGACGACTTCCAATACGCCCTCGTAAGCGATCCAATTCTTTTTCATCCAGCGCACGGCCCAAACATCTGCCAGGCCTTTCTTCAATCGCCGCCAGGTATCGTACTTGGTTTTTCCCGCGCGGCGTGGATGATGGCCAACGGGCACCTGCGTGACGCGGTATCCGCGCATCTTCAAGAGTGTGGGAAGGAA
Organism: Acidobacteriota bacterium; assembly: GCA_003165315.1. GTDB lineage: Bacteria > Acidobacteriota > Terriglobia > UBA7540 > UBA7540 > Bog-366. Next base: position 23,971 of record PLSX01000166.1, on the reverse strand, counting down.
GCGGTGCATGCCGTTGTAAAGTTCGAGACGCTCCACACACTCACGCCTGTAGGCTTTCAGAGTGCAGCCGGTATCAACAATATCGTCTCCCGTCATCCAATTGCGAAAGCCGTTGGCGATCCGGGACGACCGGCGCTTCCACCAGGTGTCCTGCCGGCGGGTCCGGATGCCGCAGACCACGTCAAAGTCGGCAAGCATCTGCGCAAGCCTGGGGATTTCCGCTGGATCATTTTGCAGGTCGCCATCCAATGTCACCACAGCTCGACCTTTGGCCAAATGAAAGCCTGCTTCCATGGCCGCTGTTTGCCCCAAATTGTGGCGGAAATGCGCAATCCGAATTCTCGGATCGCTCAATTGCGCTTGCTTCAGAAGTTCCAGCGTCGTGTCCGTGCTGCCATCATCGACAAAGAGAAACTCCACCCACCACGTCCAGTCCTTCATTGCGGCCGTTAGCTGCTCCAATAGAGCCGCGATGTTTTCCTCCTCGTTGTAAACGGGAACCACAATACTCAGCGAATCGCTTTCCACTTGCCTCCTCAAAATCGGTGGGCTTTCCATGGCCACCCACCACTTTCCATTGGCTGGACAGTGCGTGCCCTCGCAAAAGCCTAAACTAGCGCAGCACGACGCCAAAGGGACTGATACGCGCCAGTCCGCGGTAATTTTAGCACGCTTGCCGCGCTAGACCGGGAATTTCCGAGGGAAGGCAAACCTCAACCATATCAGACACTCCTATTGCCAGCGTGTAAATGGACTTTTGTCTTTGCTGTGCATTGCAGCAATTGAAAGCGGATCACCTCACCCGCATGGGGTTGGGCGCTTGCGCGCGAAGCAGTCTTGATGCTTGCCTCAGTTTACATTTGAAGCGAGAATGAATGCTTGGGTTTTCCGCGAAACTGGGCACGGGTCTGACAAGCCGCACGCCTGCAAACGGGGCCGCTGTAGGCCCACGGGTAAAGGGGAGCAACCAATGTGTGGAATCGTGGCGTACACAGGAGACCAACCCGCCAAGGGAATTCTGATTGAGGGACTGAAACNNGCTGGAATACCGCGGCTACGACTCAAGCGGGATTTTCATTGTGAATGGCTCTCCTTATCTTGCCCGGGCGGTTGGAAAGGTGGCCGAACTCGAGCGACAGGTGTGGGATACCGCCCCTGACGGCGTGGCGGGAATCGCTCACACCCGCTGGGCCACGCACGGCNNCACCAATTCAAATCTGAGACTGACACGGAAGTGCTGACTCATCTCGTCGAGGCCAATTATCATGGCGACCTCCAGGCTGCCGTGCAGAAGGCCCTATTACAAGTGCAGGGTACATTTGGCATCGCGGTGATGCACGTCGACCACCCAAGCGCCATCGTCGTGGCACGCCGCGGCAGCCCGATCATTCTCGGTATCAGCGAGCGCGCCTCCTTAGCAGCCTCAGACGCCTCCGCCCTCGCCCAGCACACCGATAAAGTGGTTTTTCTTGAAGACAATGAGGTCGCGATCCTTGAGCCTGGAAAATTCACCATCACCACTCTCGATAATCGCTCTGTGAACCGCGGCACCACGGACCTGGACTTTAATATTGAATCCATGGACCGGGGCTCTTTCCCGCATTACATGCTGAAGGAAATCTTCGAACAGCCCGAGTCCGTGGAGAACGCGCTGCGCGGGCGGGTGAATCACTCGGAAGCAGTCGCCAAATTGGGTGGACTGGAAGCCGTGCAGGATCGCCTGGTCCATGCCCGGCATTTGATTATTGTCAGCTGCGGCACCAGCTACTATGCAGGATTATTCGGCCGCTACGTTATGGAGACGCTCACGGATCTGACCGTGGAAACCGAACTGGCGTCGGAGTTCCGCTACCGCAAGCTGAATATCCGGGAGGGAACCGTTGTGCTGGCCATCAGCCAGTCGGGAGAAACCGCGGACACCCTCGCCGCCCTGCGCGAAGCCAAGCGTAAAGGCGCCCTGGTGCTGGGTTTGGTAAACGTGGTGGGCAGCACCATCGCCCGCGAAACTCATGCCGGAATTTATTCCCACGCGGGCATTGAGGTGGGCGTCGCCTCCACCAAGTCTTTTACCTCGCAACTCACCATCCTTACCCTCATGGCTCTGCTCATTGGCCGCGGCCGCGACCTTTCCTATGAAGAAGGTCACGACATCATCCGCGCATTGGAGAAAGTGCCGGAGCAGATTGGGGAAATCCTGAAACAGGCAGGGAAAATTCGCGAACTAGCGGAAAAGTACTGCCACACGGACCACTTCCTATTCGTCGGGCGCAAATTCCAATACCCCATTGCGCTTGAAGGGGCACTGAAACTCAAGGAAATCGCCTATATTCACTCCGAAGGGTATGCCGCCGGCGAGATGAAGCACGGGCCGATTGCGCTGATCGATCCCAAGTTTCCCACTCTGGCGCTGGCGCTTGAAGACGGGTCCTATGAACGCGTTGTTTCCAACATGCAGGAGATTCGCGCTCGTGAGGGAAGAATCATCGCCATCACCACGGAAGGCAACACCAAACTCGGAAATCTGGTGGACGACATCATCTATATCCCGCGAACACACGAAGCCGTGGCCCCGCTGCTGACGGTTGTGCCCCTACAACTCTTTGCCTATTACTGCGGGGTACTCCTCGGCCGCGATGTCGATAAACCCCGCAACCTCGCTAAGAGCGTAACGGTGGAATAAGATAGGGCGTTCACCTGAGGGTCCGTAATGCCGGAGCAGCGGGACAATATTCGCACGTACGCCGTGGTGCTGCTGGTTCTGGGTATTTTGGGCCGATTGCCCGCGCTGGCTTTGACGGGCCACGATCCGATCCTTGTTTATTTTGACGGCTCATATATTCAGTCTGCCCAAGACATTCTCCAATTTAATTTCCATGCCCTGGGTAAACGCACTCCCGTATACCCCTTGTTGGTTGCTTTGTGCGGACTCAATCCCTGGGTGATCTGTCTGGCGCAATCGATCCTCGGGGTTGCGGCGAGTTTAATGATATTCGAGATGGCCTTCCGCCGTACCCGCCATGGACATTTCTCACTCCTGGTCGGTCTTACCTGCAGCCTTACTCCTGAAGTTCTCATCTATGAGTCGTCCGTGATGAGCGAGGCGTTGACGAACTTCCTTCTCGTAACCTCACTTTGGCTCATCACCCGTTATGACGATGACACGAATAACAGTATCCGGTACCCATTAACGCTGGGTACGATCGTAGCTTTGACGGGTTTGACTCGCCCCTTGATGCTGTGCTTAGTGCCGTTATACTACTGCTTCCTGGCACCGCTGTGGTCCCCGGCGAGGATCTTTAGCCGCGAGGCCATCAAGAGAACCCTCTCTTTTGCGCTCCCTGCGATCATCCTCATCTTCGGCTGGTGCGGATTTATCTATTTCAACACAGGATCCTTCACCCCCACGACTGCAGCCGGCCATAATTTAATGGATCAGGTTGATCCCTACGTTGAACTTGCGCCGGAACGTTTTGCGGCGCTGCGGGATGCCTGGATCCGGTTTCGCTTGTATAACAAAAACTTCCCCAACCGGAACGCTAATCCCGTTTTTGACGAGGCCGTCCCAGAGGTGCAAAGACAAACAGGAAAAACAGCGAAACAGGTCTGGCATGAGTACCAATCGCTGGCGTTCTATTTGGCTATTCATCATCCCCTTCTCTACCTCCGGCGCGCCGAACAAGGCTGGATACAGTTCTGGGCCGAGCCCACGTTGGGTGAGTCTGCATGGCCGGATGTCGGGACAGTTACTCCGGTCGAGTTTCTGATGACCATGGCGGACTTCCTGGTTCGCGAAATCGAGGCCGTCTTTCTTGTTCTGGCCTTATTCTCCATCCCTTGTGCTCTCGCTCGCCTGAAAACATTTTCGAAGCTTGAATATCTCATCTTTGCCATGACCCTGTGGGTTTCGGTATTCGCGGCGTTGACAGAGTTTGGTGAAAACCGCCGTTTCTGTGTCCCCTTTTACATGCTGATCATTTACAACCTTCTGACGCGGGGATGGGTGTGGATTAACGCCGAGGCATCGGAGCGCCACGGTGCCACTTCCGTTGGCTTCTAACATCCCGAATCATCTGCTACGATAATTTTATGAGCCTATTCGGATCGAAGTCGAAGAAAGTCAGCGCGGCAAGCCGATTGGAAGGTACGGTCCAATTTGGTGGTGATAAGTCAATTTCCCATCGCTATGCCATGCTTGCCGCCATTGCCAATGGGGAAAGCGAAATCCATTTCTTTTCTCCCAGCGCCGACTGCCAGTCCACGCTCAACTGCCTAAAGTCGCTGGGTGTCAAGATTGAACGCAAAGACAATGTGGTTAAGATCGCGGGCGTGGGCCTTGACGGTCTGCGAGCGCCCACGGGGCCGCTCGACGCGGGAAATTCCGGCTCCACCATCCGTATGCTTTCCGGGATTCTTTCCGGACAGCCATTCCGCTCTGTCCTGGTGGGCGACGAATCGCTCTCTCGCCGCCCCATGAAACGCGTGGCTGATCCGCTCACCCTGATGGGGGCGCGTTTCAAGACGGCAGACAAGGGCTGCCCGCCGATTGAGATTGAAGGGGGCAACCTACATTCAATTCGTTACGAAATGCCGGTGGCCAGCGCCCAGGTTAAGTCCGCCATCCTGCTGGCGGGACTCTTCGTCGAGGGCCAAACCGAGGTCGTGGAAAAGGTCCCCACCCGCGATCATACCGAAATTGCACTGGAATTGATGGGGGCGGATATCGGCCGCCACCAGCAAACCATTGCCGTTCGCGGCAGGGCGCGCCTGGAAGGGAAAAAGCTCTACGTCCCCGGAGATCTTTCCTCCGCCGCATTTTTCATCGTCGCGGGGTTGATTGTCCCGAATTCCAACCTGATGCTGCACAACGTGGGCCTGAATCCCACCCGCACCGCCCTGCTTGACCTGCTGGTTCCTATGGGTGGGCGCGTCAAGGTGGTGAACCTTGAGATGTTGAACGGGGAATTGCTTGGCGACCTCCACGTTGATTCCAGCCAACTGGCAGGCGGTGAGATTCCGCAAGAATTGGTGCCGGGGCTGATCGATGAACTGCCGGTGCTTTCCGTGCTGGGAACACAAACCGAGCAGGGGTTGACCTTCCGCGGCGCTGCCGAACTGCGTGTGAAGGAAAGCGACCGACTGGCTGCCGTGGCTGAAAACCTGCGGCGCATGGGTGCGGAGGTGGAGGAATTTCCTGACGGGCTGCGCGTGGCCGGCCGGCAGAAGCTGCGCGGCGCGGAAATCGATCCCCACGCCGATCATCGCATTGCCATGGCTTTTGCCGTCGCCGCATTAGTGGCGGAAGGTACCACCACCATCAAAGACAGCTCCCGCGTGGATATTTCCTTTCCGGATTTCTTCGAAACGCTCCAGCGTGTGGCGGGCTAAAGCCAATACGTAGGACGTGTAGTGCCCTATATTTGGACCATTCTAACGCGGGAGTTCTCACCAGAATCTGATTTCTTGGAGGGCGGCAAACCACCCTCGGGACCCCAGCGACATTTTTTCATCTTGATAAAGTTTCATTGATAGCCTATCATGTGGGTTGAGGCTCGGGATGGATCCGCAGCCTGCTGCGCATGCAAACCGCGAATGATCGACAACAGACAATCGGTTTATGGGACTGTGCTTCCTTTCTCAACTCCCCAACACCGATGATGATAATAGGTCCACGATGCACTCCAAATACTCAAAAAAACGAAGCGGTCAGGTCATTGAAAACAAAGCACAGGAAACGTGCCCTCTCATAGAATGAAGCCATTAGGTTCTTGAAAATAAACCAAATACAAAAAACCGCAGAAAGACGATTGTGATGGACAATATATCCATTCTAAGTCTCCAATCCATGGGCGTTATACAGCGGATACCGTCTGATTTGGGGGGAGAAATCCAGACTGGGGAAGAAGCGCAGACCTCCAAGGCGAAGATCTGCGCAGGCTGAATCAGTTGCTAATTAAAGCGGCTCTTCGCGCGTGGACCACAGGCACATAGAAGTGCCCCAAGTGGTTTCGCGTCGTCTGCGCTTTGCCGGAAGGCTGGGGCGGCTCCGGAGGCGTGGGTGGTTCCGGCGTGGTAGTGGGGTGCGCGCCGGCTCGGAGAATGCGGATGGCGCCATATTCAGTGTTAATTCGAATCAACGCTCCTCCTTTACCGAAGCTTCCAGAAATTGACGGCGTGTCGCCATCCTTGACAACTTTCAAAGCGGGCCCCGAGAAATCGCACTCCACTTCCCCGTGGTGCGAGTAGGCCTCAATCTGAAAATTCGAGGCTGCCGGGAGGGTCAGCTCGACTTCGCCTTTCTTCGATTCCACTTGAATATCGTGCGTGGGCGACGAGGAAGTTTCCAGAGTAATCTGGCCGTTGCTGTCGGTGATGTGCAAGCTGTGCTTGAAATCGTTAAGGGTGATGTCCTTATCGCGTGTGGTAATTTCCAGCGGCCCATCAACGCCACTGGCTTCCATGGATCCCACCTCCATTTCCATGCGCCCGGAAAGCTTTTGCGCGGTCATATCGGTCCGCATGGATTCAAAGCGCAATGTCTGCCCAACGTTGCGAAACTGAATGGCGCCACCAAATTCGCCGTGCACGGCAACTGAATCGGAAACGTCGGCAACTTCAATGTCATCGCCATGCCCTTCAAGATCCAGGTTGCCCTTTACATCTCGGACTTCTGTGGAGCCGCCGCTTTTGTGAATTTTCACCAACCCTTGGACATTGGTAGCACGCACATCGCCCTTCTGGGTGGTGAGCGTTTGATCTCCGTTCAAGCCGTCCACCACGATATCGCCATGCTCTGAGCTGACGTCGTCGGTGGTTGCCTTGGGCACGCGCAGGCTCATGTCGATCGAAATGCGGCGGCCCTCATCCGCCAGGGAGCGCCGGTTGGAGCGTAATAAATAATGCCCGGCTTCTTCCACCACATCCAGTTTTAGATTGTCTGAAAGCTTTTTGGCCGCGTTCTCGTCATCGGCGCGAATTGACTCCTTGGCCATCACGTCGATGGCGTTTTGATCAGCCCCGCGAATTTCAACGTCACCGCGCTGATCTTCCAATGACAGGTGCGGCGATCCCTGCACCGGCTGCGAAAACGTCTTCGTGAAGTTGTAGGAATTCATGAACATGTTGGAGATTTCGTCGCCGTCAATATGCCATCCCCATGGGGACCCGGACCTAAGTACAACTTTGGAAACAATGGTACCCAGAACCAAAATCAAGACCAGCATCACCACTTCGCTGCCGGAAAAAAGCGGTGGAGGTGTGGTATCCGGATGGGCTTGCGCTTGAATAAATTCGATGAGCTTGGACGCCCCCCAAAAAATGATGAGGACAGGCCAGAATTTGGCGATCAATTGCCAGGGATGGATATTGGGATTGAAATTCTGCCAAAGAAAAATGACGCCCACGCCAATCAAGGTCAGCGCCCAGAATATTGATCCGCGACGATAGTTGTAGACGCTCATATTGATCTCCCGCCTGGAAATGCCGAAGTCTTAGAATCGAACTTCGAAAATCACGAGCCGAACATCAATTTTCGAATTTCGAGTTTTGACTTTGCCTCCAGCCACTGCCTTACAGGCTGGCTCTTCTCATACCCGCGGCCCTTCCGGAGGCCGGGGCGGTTGGAATGCAGCCACCAACTTCAGAATTCCAAATACGATCAAAATCAAGGGCCAGGTCTTGTGCAGTCCATAACCGGGCACCAACTGATTCAGCAGAAAAATAATTCCCAGAACGATCAGGATTACTGGAAACGTAAATCCGCCTCGATAGCGTGCCGGTGCATTGGGTGATGCGCCCATGATGATTTCCAAATTCTCCCAATTCGCGTGTAACGCGAGCCGCGCTACGTCCCCTGCTTTATACGTTGAAGCTCCAACTCCAGTTCCTGCATTTTTCGTTGGTGCTCCATCTCCTGCACGTGCAGTTTCTGGTGAACATCAATTTCCAGACTGCGAATTCTGGCCACGTGGGTGAGGGCCACAATCAGAACAACCATGGCAAATACTGAAAGAGGAATTACAATTGGTGACACTGGCATTACCCCCCGCGCCGTCTCAGATGAAAGATCGTTATGTGGCGCTTTGCTTCTTGGTTTTTTCCAGCTCGATCTCAAGTTCCTTCATTTTCTGGAGATGCTCCATTTCTTTGGCTCGCATTTCCTGATGGACCCTAAGTTCCCTGCTGCGGAACTTAAAGAAACTGCCGATGGCCACCACCGCAATGATCATCACCCAGATGCCATTACCATCGAGAAAATTCATGATGTCGTGCATTGCTCGCTCCTCACTTCTTATTGCTGCCTCGACTTGGGGCTTTAAGCGCTCTTTTGGCGGGCTTTTTCGAGCTCAACCTCGAGTTGCCTCATCTTCACCTGGTGCTCCATTTCCCGGACCCGCAGATCCTGGTGGTACTGCAGTTCTTTGTCACGCGCCTTATACCAATGCATGATTCCCACGATAGCCACGATCATTGCCGTCCCGAAAACCACGGCCACGATCGGGATCCACAACGGATTGATGTCCATTTTCTTCAGCCTCCTTGGGCTGTCGGCTTGAGTCTGAAGCGCGAGGCATCTCTATCCCACGTTCGTTGAGGTGCGAGCCTTCTCCAACTCCAATTTAGCCTTTTCCAGATCCAATTCTTTCATCTTGCGCTCGTGTTCCATTTCCTGAGTGCGGAGTTGCTGATGCGCCTCCAACTCCTTCTCGCGCATCTTTTTCATTGAGCCGATGGCCACGATGATAACGACCATCACAAAGGCACCCAGAGGGACAATGAAGGGATTTTCTAACATTTGGATGACTCTCCTCTCAGGAAGTTCGAATATCAAGTTTCAATTGCCACGTAAAAGGCGCCAGCGCCTGGCTCTTGAGACAGATGAGATTTCTTATTTCACAATTACGAGTCCCCAGTGTTCTAGCCCCCTTCATTACAGTCCCTTGGGGCCTGGAATATTGCTGGGCCCATCTGAATGTCTCTCAATTTGGGTTGTGCCGGCTGGCGTTTGCGGGGTAGAGCCGCCCGCAAAGCGCCGTTGCAAGAGAAGGAAGCCAGCCACGATCATGAGAATAGGCCAGAATCTGCTCAGCTGATTGATGACCGGGACGCCGAGGTTGTCCAAGAGAAAAAGTATGCCAAGTCCGATCAGCAGTGCGGCGCCAATCGGGGCATTCAATTTCATTTCATTCAGACCGAACCACTCCGGCACAGGCTGGCCGCTACTCTTTGCCTTGGCGGTTTGAAAGGAGTCGATCACCATGTAGAAGTAGAACGCCGCGGCCCCCAGGCCAAAGAGGGTATCCAGACCGCCATGAACGCGGTCGCCCATGGCGATCAGGCAGCCAAAGATCAGCACTTGGGAGATGGCTTTGGCAATTTGGCCGTTATAGATGGCGCCGACGCCAGGGATGAATCCCAGGGCCAGAGCAACACCAGGACTTGGCCCGGTACCCGCTCCCCCCCAAGGAGGAAGTGGATTGTGCAAGCGGGAAGCCAGGCAAGTTTCGCAGTAGACCATTCCACTGACGTCGCGTTTGCACTCCGTGCAGAGCGACTTTCCGCATTGTCCGCAATAAGATAGCGCGTCATTAAGAGGGTGATTGGTGCATTTCATGGAATTACACTCCTTCCCGTGCCGGTGTTACCGATCCGATTCCCAACCGCTGGTAGAGCCTGCCTACCCTCAGCTGCCGCCACCATCAAAGCACCTCCATTGGAGGCTGTCGTTTGATCTACCGGAGTGCCCTGCGAGGAACCCCCTTCCGGCGCGGCAGGTTTGGGTGATTCCTCTTCCTTCATCTGCGGCTGAACACCCAGTTGCCGGAATCGTGATTCAATCTCATAAACCACGCGGAGGTCGTAGTAATACTTCTCCGCGCGTGCCGCGATCAGGTGCCCTTGCCGGTTGGCTCGGTCGGCCCAGGTGCGGGGGTTCAAATCCTCAAATCGCAAATTTCTAAGGTTCAGCCCGGCCGCGTTGACGATAATGGAAAATGTGAAAACCGTCATAGCAATCGGGTACGCCACGCGGGGTTGCAGTACCGGGCGGAAATACTCGGTTATCCGATCACGCCAAGTGGGCTTGCGCTCACCGACGGTGGCCAACATGATCTTGGAAACCAGCCAGGGCCTGGGTTCAACGTCTTCCGCCGCCCGGCACATCTCCAGCACGTGGCTGACCTCATCCAGCAATTCGCGGCAGGCCGCGCAATCGGTTAAATGGGCGTCCACCTCCGCATGCTCGTCGGGTGCTAGCAGGCCTTCCAGGTAATCGCTCGCGAGATTTTCAATTTCCAGGTGCGTCATCGGTCGTTTCCCGCATCAGCGGGGTCCTTCACACCTTCCATACGCTTTAGGACCCGCGCAAGTTCCAAACGGCCCCGATTTATTCGTGACTTTACCGTACCCTGGGGAACCCCAAGCACATGGGAGATTTCAAGATAATCCAAATCGTGCAGGTCGCGGAGCACCACCGCCTCCCGCAAATCCGGGGAAAGTCGGTCCAGGCCCCGCTGGAGCTGTTCCTTCCGCTCCCTGGCCTCCAAGTGGCTGGCCGGACCTGCCCCGGGGCTGGGTTTTTCCTGTATCCTTTCCAGGTCGTCTTCGATTGACCCCGTTACTCGATCCTTTTTGGTGCGCCGGTAATGATCAACCAAATGGTTCCGCGCCACGCGGTGAAGCCATGTCGAAAAGGACCCTTGTGCGGCGTCAAAAGTCCCCAAGGTTTGGAAGACTTTTATAAAAACCTCTTGGGTTAGATCCTCTGCTTCTTCGGCCCTGCCCGTGAAACGGTAGCATAAGTTATAGATTTTTCGGGTGTAGACCCTGAGCAAGCCTTCCCAGGCGGAGTTCTCGCCTGAAAGGCACCGCTGAAGCAATTCCAGATCCTGGTCCACTACGCCGCACCTCAACCGGGAAGGAGGTCTTGCGGTCTTTGGGCAATAATCCAAGCCAAAGCTCCCCTCGGGTTGGCGGCATTGTAACAGAATGGGGGCCGAAGATGACGATCTCGGTTTTTCTCTGGTCCGGGATTCTCCGGGCGGCGCATTATTCTTTAATCAATATACACAATTTTTATGATGCAGCTGGAATTGAGGCCTAAATCATTTGGGGCAAAAGTTGGAGTGGATTTAGTTTGCTCGTTTGGGTATAGTTTAGTCACCAGAGGGCGTACTTTCAAAATGGGGTTGGGGGGAAATCAGCTTGAGAACTCGGCTGCTTCTTGCTTTCGGTATCTTCGCTTCCTTCGTTGGGCTTTTCCACACGACTAAGACTGAGTCGGTCACGCCTCCACAGGTGGCAGTCAAGCGGGTGGACTTCAACCGCGACATTCGTCCCATTCTGTCAGACACCTGCTTCAAGTGTCACGGCCCGGACGAAAAACAACGCATGGCGAACTTGCGCTTGGACGACACGGAAGGCTTGTTTACTGACCGTGGCGGCTATAAGATCATCGTTCCCGGCCATGCCGACCAGAGCAAACTCTATCAAAAGATCAGCTCCAAAGATGAATCCGAGTTGATGCCGCCCACCTACTCTGGACGATCGCTAACCCCAAAGCAGATTGAGACATTCAAGGAATGGATCGACCAGGGGGCAAAATGGGACATGCTCTGGTCCTTTGTCCCACCCAAGCGTCCTGCGGTTCCGGAAGTGAAGGGCAAGGACTGGCCCCGCAATCCGATCGACAACTTTGTGCTGGCGCGCCTCGAATCGGAAGGTTTGCCGCACTCTCCTGAAGCCGATAAAGCCACCCTCTTGCGCCGGGTATATTTCGATCTAACGGGCTTGCCTCCGACCCCTGCGGAAATTGATTCTTTTATTGCCGATAAATCCCCCAACGCTTATGAGAAGCGCGTTGACCAACTCCTGGCTTCTCCCCACTATGGCGAGCGCATGGCCATGCCCTGGCTCGATTTGGCGCGTTATTCGGATTCACACGGCTACCACATTGACTCTTTGCGCGACATGTGGGCGTGGCGCGATTGGGTGATCAAGTCCTTCAACCAGAACATGCCCTACGATGAATTTACCGTGGATCAGATTGCCGGGGACCTGCTGTCCAATGCAACGATGGACCAGAAGATCGCCTCCGGCTTCAACCGCAACCACATGATCACCCTTGAGGGCGGCGCCATTCCCGCAGAGTACCATGTGGAGTACATTGTCGATCGTGTCAGCACCACCTCCACCGCCTTTCTGGGCCTGACAATGGGGTGCGCGCGGTGCCACGATCATAAATTCGATCCCATCACCCAGAAGGACTTCTACCGCTTCTTTGCCTTTTTTAACACCGTTCCGGAGCGCGGATTGGATGGATTCGAAGGAAACGCGGTGCCCGTGCTGCCCATGCCTTCACACCAGCAACAGCAGCAACTTGATACAGTGAAAGCGCAGATCGCCAGCACGCTGGCTGCGCTGCCGGAAAAGGACCTTCTGGCGAGGCGAAATTCATGGCAAAAGACAGCTCTTGCTTCCCTTCCCGAACCAACCCATGAAGGGCTGACAGCCTACTACCCGTTTGACGGCGACTTAACAGATGCTTCCGGATCCCACCTTGACGCCAAGGCGGTGCGTGGCGAGGTAGTTTTTGACGATGGCGAAGTCGGAAAGGACGCCAACTTCAGCCCCGAAACACAGGTTTCTTTTGGCAACAGCGGCGATTTCGATCGCAGTAAACCCTTTTCTATCGGCCTCTGGGCAATGCCACCGAGCTCTTCTGCGGTCAAGATCCTGACCAAGCACGACGGCAACGCGCATTGGCAGGGATGGGAAATTGCCGATGACCAGCCGATCAGCCCCGGCAACAGAAAACAGATGGCCCATATGATTGTGCGTTTGGCCAGCCACTGGCCCGATGACGCTATTGAGGTCCAAACCAAAGAACGGGTACAAGTCAATCGGCAGGGTGCGTCGTCAGCCACTTCGCTGCATCACTTGGTCGTGGTATATGACGGGTCGGGAAAGGCTTCCGGCATCAAGTTCTACGAGGATGGCGAGCGGGTTGTTACCGAAACACTTAAAGATCACTTGACCGCAAATGTCCGCACTACCGCCGCGCTGGAAATCGGCGACAAGGCCCTTGGAACTTCGTTTGAAGGCGCCATTGACGATTTCCGAATCTACAATCGCATTTTGACCAGCAAGGAAGTGGATATTCTGGCGAATAGCCTGCCCGCGCGCTCGCTGGTGATTGCTCTTAATGGACGCCCCGCTGACGAACTTGCCACCCTTAAGCCTGAAAAGACTGATGGTGAGGATATCCAGATCGGCGAAGAGGCCAAACCCCAGACCAAGGAAGAAATTCAAAAGACCCAGGAAAAGGACCATCAGGCGAAGTTAAGCGAGTATTTCCTGGAATCCGCTGCGCCCGAGAAGGAACGCCAGACTTACGCAAAGCTGGAAGAACTGCAAGAACAGAAAACTAAGCTGGAAGCCGCCATTCCCACTGTAATGATCATGGCGGAGATGAAGAAGCCGCGCGAAACCTTTGTGCTGGGCCGCGGCCAGTACGATAACCCCAAGGACAAGGTTACAGCCAACGTGCCGGCAGTTCTCCCCCCCATGGCGCCGGGACTGCCGATGAACCGGTTGGGCCTTGCCAAGTGGCTGGTGGATCCCCGCAATCCACTGCCGGCGCGTGTAGCAGTAAACCATTTCTGGCAGGAATATTTCGGCACTGGGATTGTCAAGACAGCCGAAGACTTCGGATCGCAAGGTGAGGTCCCCAGCAATCCCCTTCTGCTCGATTGGCTCGCCACGGAGTTTGTTCGTTCGGGATGGAACGTCAAAGCCATGCAACGGCTTATCGTGACTTCAGCCACCTACCGTCAGTCGTCGCGCGTGACCCCGGAACTTGCTGAGCGTGATCCGGAAAATCGCCTGTTGGCGCGAGGGCCGCGATTCCGCCTGCCGGCGGAGTTGATCCGCGACAATGCGCTTAGCGTCAGTGGCCTGCTTGATGCTCGCATCGGGGGACCCAGCGTCTACCCCTACCAGCCCAAGGGCCTTTGGGAAGAGATGGCTCTTGGCGGAGGATTCAGCGGGCAGACCTACTCGGAATCCACTGGCAAAGACCTCTATAGGCGCAGCATGTATACAGTATGGAAGCGCACGGTCCCGCCCCCGGCGCTGGTTACCTTCGACGCTCCTGACCGGGAAAAGTGCTCAGCCCGACGGTCCGTCACCAACACCCCACTTCAGGCGCTAGTGCTCTTGAACGATCCGACATACGTGGAAGCCTCACGCTTCCTTGCCGGGCGCATGATGACGCAGGGCGGAAAAACTGCATCCACCCGAATCGATTATGCCTTCCGGTTGGCCACGGGGCGAAATCCTGATCCTCAGGAACGCGCCGTTCTGTTGGAACAAGCGCAGGAAGCCATTGCCAATTACCGCCAGCACGGCGATGAGGCAAAGGCGTTACTGGCTGTGGGTGCCTCCCGAAGTGATCCACGGCTCGATCCGAAAGAACTGGCGGCGTGGACCACTATTGCGGGTATCATCTTGAATCTCGACGAGACGATTACGAAGGAATAATGGGAGCAATTGCAGGTCATTTCGAATCACGGGCTGCACTCCGGGGTAACCATGTGAAGGATTGAAGTAACTATTGGCAATCAGCAGCCGGCTTTGAGCCTTGATTTAACTGCACCAGACAGGGAGTGATAACTAATGATGGACCCAAAACAAACCTACGGACATGACCTTGCTCTTTCCATGACGAGGCGCCATTTCTTCCGGAAGAGCACGGCAGGTATTGCCCTTGGCATCCCTGCCCTCGCATCACTATTGTCGCGTGATGGCTTTGCCGCCACGGACGGAATTGGCGTTGACCCCAAGACGGGTGGACAACTGGGCTTTCCCAATTTCGCGCCCAAGGCCAAACGGGTCATTTTCCTTCATCAATCTGGCGCGCCATCACAGATCGACCTGTTTGATCCCAAGCCGACGCTCACAAAAATGAGAGGCACCGACCTGCCGGACTCTGTCCGCATGGGCCAGCGCATCACCGGCATGACCTCTGGGCAGTCCACTTTGCCGGTCGCGCCATCCATCTTTAACTTTTCCCCTGCGGGCAAGTCCGGTGTAATGATCAGCGATCTTCTTCCCCACCACCACAAGATTGTAGATGACATCGCACTCGTCCGGACCGTCTACACCGACGCGATCAATCACGATCCGGCGATTACATTTATTCAAACAGGTTTCCAACAGCCTGGCCGCCCCAGCATGGGGTCGTGGGTCACCTACGGGCTGGGAAGCGAAAACCAGAACCTGCCCGCCTTCGTTGTCATGATTTCTCAGGCCAACGCCCTGAACCCTGACCAGCCGCTTTTTTCCCGCCTTTGGGGAAATGGCTTTCTGCCTTCCAAGTATCAGGGAGTGAAGTTCCATGCCGGGGGCGACCCCGTGCTTTATCTTTCCAACCCACCGGGAATCAGCCCCACCACGCGGCGGCGCATGCTCGATGGAGTTGCCAAGTTGAATCGCCTGCTGGTGGAAAAGTACGGCGACCCTGAAATTGAAACCCGTGTGTCGCAATACGAGATGGCCTATCGCATGCAAACCTCGGTTCCCGACCTGATGGACCTTTCGAAGGAGCCGGAATCCACATTTGAATTGTATGGGCCGGATTCGCGCAAGCCGGGAACATTTGCCGCCAATTGCTTGTTGGCGCGTCGCCTCTCTGAGCGGGGAGTGCGCTTCGTCCAACTCTACCACCGCGGCTGGGATCAGCACACTGACCTGCCTCGCGACCTGGCGCTCCAGTGCAAGGGTGTGGACCAGGCTTCCGCCGCGTTGGTCCTCGACCTAAAACAACGCGGTATGCTTGACGATACCTTGGTGATCTGGGGAGGTGAATTCGGCCGCACCGTTTATTGCCAGGGCAAATTGACCGACACCAATTACGGCCGCGACCACCACCCTCGCTGCTTCACCATGTGGATGGCGGGCGGAGGCATCAAGCCGGGGCTCGTTCTCGGCAAGACCGACGATTTCTGTTACAACATTCTGGAAGACCCAGTCCATATTCACGACTTGCAAGCCACGATCCTCCACTGCCTGGGTGTTGAACATACCAAGCTGACCTATAAATTCCAGGGACGCTATTTCCGGCTTACCGACGTCGCCGGCAATGTGGTGGAAAAGGTCCTGGCGTAAAGAATGATTTTCCCGATCGCTAATTTGGCGGTCAGCAAGTGGGCAGAAAATAGGTTAAGCGGGATGGATGCCTTGGGTGCACCCGAAGTGTCATAACCGGCGGCGGGTGCCTTGCAAGGCCACATGGCGGGTATTTCCCGGCAATCTCTTAATTCCCCACGTTAATAGTCTGGACTGAACCAATCAAATTTGAGGCATTCACACGTCGGGATTGGTGCTTGACGCACCAATAGGCCCGCACTCCCATCCTTACACCGTTCAAGGCATAAAGAGTACTCTCCCCAAGCATGATCGTCGTGTGACGGGCGTCCCTAAGGAAGGCGCCGCGGGTCGCTCACGCGACCCGCGGCTGAAAAACTACTTCTTTTTTGGAGGCACAACAGCGTCTTTGAACGCTTTTGCCAGCCGGAACTTCACCACGGTCTTGGCTGGAATCTTGATGGGCTCGCCGGTCTGGGGATTACGACCAACGCGCGCTTTACGGGCTGCCTTTACGGCTTTGCCCAGACCCGGTACCACAAACTGGCCCGAGCTCTTGGTTTCTTTGGTCGCCAGTGCGACGAGTTCCTCAAGGATGCCCGCCGCCGCTTTCTTCTGAATGCCTGCCTTCTCTGCCAGGTGAGATACAACCTGAGACTTGGTCAAAACTTTTGCCATTTGTTGCTCCTCTCCGCACTACTTGTTTTTTTAATTGAAACCGTACCATGCACACCGGGCCTCAATGTAGACAATTACGAATTGCCTGTCAAGAGATTTTAGCGGATGCGCAGCAAAAAAAGCCACAAAAAATGCACCTATGGTGGACCCTCCTCGCAGATGACCAGCCAAATTCGCGGGTGGTCGATTGCAAACCGGCGGGTGATTGGCTATATTCCCAGCAGGAGGATCGAATGCCACTCTTTGAATTTAAGTGTCGGGATTGCGGCGCAACCTTCGAGAAGATCGTGCCCTCATCAACCACTAGGGTCGCTTGCAAGAAGTGCGCAAGCCCCAAGGTGGAAAAACTATTATCTGTATTCGCCGTGGGCGGATCGCCGCACGCGGCAGCTTCCGTTGAATCAGGCCCCTGCGGCTCCTGCGGCGCCGCACAACGCGGAATGTGCGGTGTGGAGTAGGCCGATTTTGGATTTGAGATTTTGGATTGCAGAAGGCTTAGGGCACCGTTCCATAGTGCTTCATAGGGCTGCCGTCATCCAATTTGTAAAACCTAAAGTCGAAAATCAGAGAATACCTTGCTCTATCCCAATATTCCCAATCTACGCCTTGGCACCTCGAGTTGGTCCAGTGAAGACTGGGTGGGAACATTCTACCCACCCGGCACGAAATCTTCCGATTTCCTTGGCCTATATGCCCAACACCTTGACACCGTCGAAGTGGATTCCACCTACTATAGGACTCCCTCGGAATCAATGGTGCGGAACTGGCGGGTCCGGACTCCTCCGGGATTCACCTTTGCCGCCAAATTTCCCCAGGTTATAACCCACGAAAAAGTCTTGCTGGATTGCCGCGAGGAGCTTTTAGGATTCCTGCGCGCCATGAGCCTGCTGGAGGACCGACTGGGCCCGCTCCTTCTTCAATTCCCATACTTTAACAAGAAAACATTCGCGAGCGCGGAAGATTTCATTGCGCGCCTCGCTCCCTTTTTGGAGGAGCTGCCAAGCGGGATAAAATTCGCCCTTGAGGTTCGTAATAAGTACTTCGTGAATGCGCGCCTGCTTGATCTATTGCGCAAGAAGGGTGTGGCATTCGCGCTGATCGATCACCCCTGGATGACTCCCATTGCCCGACTTGCGGGCAAGCTGGATCTGGTGACCGCCGACTTTGCCTACGTCCGCTGGCTTGGCGACCGCAAGGGTATTGAAGAGAAGACCCAGCATTGGGATCACATCATTATTGACCGCGAAGAGGAGATGCGAGTGTGGATTCCCGTCATCCGCCAGATCCTCAAACGACGCATCCAGGTGATGGGATATTTCAACAATCATTACGCCGGCTTCGGGCCCGGATCCATCGAATTGTTTGGCAAAGTTTGGGAGAGCATGAAGGAATGAAGAATTAAGAATTAACAATTCTGAAAGCCGTTGCGCCGGAGACTGCCATGCCTCGTGTTGAGGTCAGGCTGCTGAAAAATCTGGATGAGTTCCACCAGTGTGAGCGCATCCAGACGCTCACCTGGGGCGCGCCCGGCGTCACCAGCGAGGCCATGACGGCGGCAGCCAAGTATGGCGGGGTGTTGATCGGAACGCTGGTGGATAGCAAAGTTGTGGGCTTCATCTTTGCCTTTCTCGCCCAATATCACGGGCACCTGGCCCATTGGTCACACATGATGGCGGTGGAAGCGAAGTACCGGGACCGGGGCTTTGGCTTCAATATGAAGATGGTTCATCGCCAGGTTGCGATCGAGCGCGGCATCAAATCCATCTGCTGGACGTTCGACCCACTGCAAAGCCGCAATGCCCGCCTGAACATTTCGCGACTGGGAGCCATCCCGGAAGAATACGTGGCGGATTGTTATGGCCGCTTTCCCAGCCTGCTGGAAAATGGTTTGCCCAGCGATCGATGGGTGCTGAATTGGAAAATCTCCACCACCAGGGTGGCTCTACGCCTAAAGGGTGATGCTCGGCCTTTCGACCAGGGACTGCCCCGGGTGAATGAAACGAAGCTGAATTTCCAGGGCTTTCCGCAGAACCGGTCCATCAAGCTGGACCTTGCCCACCATAATCTGCTGGTTGAAACTCCCGTCCAAACCGACGCGATGCGAACAAAGGCCATACCGCTGGCCCGTCGCTGGCGTCTGGAAGCGCGCCGCATCTTCCAGCATTATCTCGCGAAGGGTTACCACGTGGACGATTTCTTCCCACCCCAATCGTCAACCGGAGGGCGGTGTTTTTACCTGCTGCGGCGTCAGGCATAGGGCTTTAGCTTTCCCCTCTGGCCTTGACTTAATTCCTTCGTACAAGGTATGTTAGTAGTTCGACTTTAACGAAGGAAATCCAAGCGGGGAGCATTGCGTCTTGAAACGTACTTATCAACCCAACCGCCGGCGCCGGGCAAAAACACACGGCTTTCGTATTCGCATGAGGACTCCGGGGGGGCGCAATGTATTGCGGCGCCGCCGTCAGAAGAGCCGCCATCGCTTGACTCCATAAAGAGATCGTTTGACCTCTCAAGCTTTCCCCAAGACTTTTCGGCTGCTACGCCGAAGCGAGTTTCGGCGGGTTTACGACGAAGGGCAGCGCCGCAGCGCATCACTATGCACGGTCTTTTGCCGACCCAACGGACTACCTCATTCACGCTTGGGGATTACCACGCCAGTGCGCTTGGGGAATGCCGTGAGGCGCAACCGGCTACGCCGGCGAGTACGGGAAGTGTTCAGGCTGAATCGAGTGAATCTTCCGGGCGGCTGGGATTTGCTGGTCAATCCTCGCGAAGCAGTGGGCAAGGTTTCCTTTGCCACGCTCCAGCGGGAATTACTCAAGCTGTTCCCCCAGCAGCCGCCAGCATAGGACACAGGTTACAGGCGGCGGGGAACAGGGAACAAGAAAACAAACCAGAGTGCCCTGTGCCCTGTAACCCGTCACCTGTAACCTTCGCGACCTTCAGCGGAATCTTAAAGTTTCTTGCACTAGGCTTAATTCGCTTTTACCAGGCCTGCCTCTCACCCGCGATGCCCTCAGCTTGCCGGTTTCATCCTTCCTGCTCAGCATACGCATTTGAAGCGGTGGAAAAATGGGGAACTTTGAAGGGCGGCCGCCTTGCTTTGGGCCGACTCCTTCGTTGTCAGCCATGGAGTGGCAGTTTTGGATACGATCCGGTGCCGGAAAGGCAGGGCACAGGTTATAGGGAACAGGTTACAGAATAAAATATGCGCTCCTGTTTTCCGTCACCTATACCATGTGCCTTATAACCTTTAGTCCGCAAACTGTGGCCTGTAACCTGTAACCTAACTTTATGAACCTTGATCAAGAAAAACGCGTGATGATCGCCTTCGCGCTCTCCATCGTAATGCTGGTCCTCTATCGAATCTACTTCGTAAAGGAGCAGCCACCGGAGCCGCAGAAGGCGGAGCATGCAGCTACAGCTAGTCATACCGGCCAGACCGCCGCGCCCGCAACCTCCATTCCTGCTTCGCTTGCCGTGGCGCCTGCTCGTGTGGCTCTTCCCGTATCAAAAGGCGCCATGCCGGAAGAGATCGTGGTTGAAAACAAGTTCTACCGCGTGACTTTTTCCACGGTGGGCGCCGTCGTCCAGAGTTGGGTGCTGAAGGGGTATCCGAAGGGTGAGCAGATTGACACTATCAACCAGCTCGCTTGCAAGACTCTGGGCTTTCCCCTAAGTGTCAGCCTGGCAGACCCCGCTATCAATTCCCAAGTCAATCAGGCAATTTACCTGGCCAAAGCGTATGACGGGAAGGCTGCCCCCAAAGGGCAGGAACCCGCGGAGCTGACTGGGAACACCTTCTCTCCTCCGGTTAGTCTGGCGTTCACTTACAGCGACGGGAGGATTCAGGTCCAGAAAAAGTTTTCATTTGATGAACGGTATTCAGTCAAGGCCAGCGTCAGTGTTTTCGATGGTCAACATTACCTGCCCGTCGAGGTGGCATTGCCCGGCGGATTCGGGGACCAGTTGCTTCCACCTTCCGTGGCATCCCTGACGGAGCGAGCTGTCTACGAAACAGCAGAGGAAGCGAAAGCCCGGGAGGTGACCCTGACTCCCTCGTTTTTTGGCCGCTTCTTCGGAGGAGGAAGCAGCAATACATCCGAGCAGGATGTCTCCGGCCCTCTGGTCTTCGCCGGCCTCGAAGATCGGTTCTTTGCCGGCATGTTTCTTCCCGCTTCTCCCGATACCAAGGCTCGAATCACGCGAGAAGTTTGGACCCCGCCGGATTGGCAGGGCGAGGATAAAGACAAACCGAAGCCGCTGACCATAAGGCTTGGCAGCCCGAGCGCAAAGGCCCTGGACTTCCGACTGTTCGTAGGCCCTAAAGACCTGGACGTTCTCAAGTCCATGAATCCTCCCCTTGATTCCCTGGTGGACTTTGGCTTTTTCAGCATCATCGCCAAGCCTCTGTTTATCGGCCTTCATTACATCAACGACCATTGGGTCCACAATTACGGCTGGGCAATTGTCCTGTTGACACTCATCCTCACCACGGCACTGTTCCCGCTGAAAATCAAAAGTATCCGCTCTGCCCAAGAGATGCAAAAGGTTGCGCCGATCATCAAGGGTATCCAGGACAAATACAAGAATTACAAGTTCAACGATCCTCGCAAGCAGAAGGCGAACGAGGAGATCATGAAGGTCTACAACGAGCACGGCATCAATCCGCTGGGGGGCTGCCTTCCCATGATCCTGCAATTGCCTATTCTCTACGGTTTTTATCGTGTGCTCGATATCGCCATTGAACTTCGACACGCTCCGTGGATCTGGTGGGTCAATGATCTCTCCGCCCCGGACCGGCTGCACGTCATGGGCTTTTCCATACCTGTCCTGGTGATTTTGATGACCGCCGCCTCCTACATCTTGCAGCGAATGACGCCGATGGCGACGGCCGACCCATCCCAGGCACGCATGATGATGTTCATGCCGATCTTTATGGGATTCATGTTCTACCGTTTTGCCAGCGGCATGGTTCTCTACTGGCTCACCAGTAGTGTGGTGCAAATTCTCCAGCAGCTTTACATAAACCGCCGGATGCCGCGAATTTCCACGCTGCCCATACCACGTAAGCCCGCCGAGGCCAAAGGGTGATTCATGGGTGTAGATAACCCCGCTCCTGAGCCGACCATTGAAAATCACCTGAGCTCACTGGAATCCCTGCTGCGCGAAATCATTGCCCGCAGCCCCTTCAAACTGACTTTTTCAATTCAAAAGGCCACCCCGCGCGCGGGCGACCCTGACACGCCGGAATACGTGGTGGATTTTTCCGGCCCCGACGCTGACCTGCTCTTGGAAATGAACGCCACCCTTTTGCACGCCTTTGAACACGTGCTGCTAAAGGCCATTCGATTGGATGACGATCATTTCCGCCAGATTGCCTTCGATTGCAAGGACTGGCGGCGAACGCGCATCGGGGAATTGCGGTTGATGGCCCAGGTGGCGGCCGACCGCGTGATCGATACGGGTTCCCCCTTCACCTTAAACCCCATGAATGCCCGCGAGCGGCGCATTGTCCACCTGGCACTGAAAGATCGGCCCCAGGTCCAAACCCAGAGTGAAGGAGTGGGACCCGAGCGCAAAGTCGTGATCTTTCCAAGAAAGTAATCCGATTATCCGATGATCGGGCGAATGGAAGCCCATCATATCGTATTTCCCTTGTTCACCCGGTCTCCCGGTCACAAGATCAACCGATTCTATGGTTTCCCAGGACACCATCGTCGCCATCTCCACACCTGTGGGCCGGGGCGGGTTGGGCGTTGTGCGGCTTTCGGGCTCGCAAGCGATAGAGATCGCCACCCGCCTTATCAAACTTCCACAGCTTCCGCTGGAAACTCAACGTGCCACGCTGGGCTTATTTGCGCCTGAGGAATCAGGCCGTCCACTCGATCAGGTTGTTGTAATCTGCTTTCGCGCACCACATTCCTACACGTCAGAAGATGTGGTAGAAATTTCCTGCCACGGCGCCCCCGTCATTCTGCGACACCTGGAGGAGTGCTGTTTGGCCCACGGGGCGCGGGCGGCAGAACCGGGGGAATTCACTCTACGAGCCTTCCTGAACGGGCGAATTGATCTGACCCAGGCGGAAGCTGTGCGCGACCTGATCGAGTCGCAAACGCTCTACCAAGCCCGCGTGGCCGCCCAACAACTTGAAGGCTCCGTCTCTGCCCGCCTAAAGCCTTTTAAGCAGGTAATGCTGGAACTGATTGCGCGCCTGGAAGCCGGTATCGACTTTGCAGAAGACGATGTTTCCGTCATCGAATGGAAGGAGATTCTAACCCAGATTGACCGCATCAGGGCCGAACTACAAAAGCTGGTAGAGGGCTACGAATACGGCCGCATTGTGCGTGAGGGAATGACACTTGCCGTCGTGGGGCGGCCCAACGTGGGTAAATCGAGCCTCTTCAACCGCCTTCTGAACGAAGAGCGCGCAATCGTTTCGCCCATTCCCGGAACCACCCGCGACACGGTGTCGGAGACGGCTAATTTAGGCGGAATCCCGTTGCGCATTGTGGATACAGCAGGAATCCGCGAGACTCTGGACGATATCGAGAAAATTGGGGTGGAGCGCACCTTTTCCGCCATCGCTGATTCGGATCTGCGCCTCATGGTGGTGGACGCTTCGGAGCCGTGGGCCGGGGGAGAGAGCAGCTTGCTGGCAAAATTGCTGCCTCTGGGCTCCTTGCTGATCGCCTTGAACAAATCGGATTTGCCTTCGAATGAAGAGTTTGGCTTGAGCCCCCCACACGATGGCTCGGCAAGTGCCGCGCTCAAGGGTGGGCCGGCATCGGTGGTCCGCACATCGGCGCTAACGGGCGAGGGAATTCATGAACTTAAGGAAAAAATCCTGGCTCTCGCCGCCCCCGGGCGCGATGTCGGGCCAGAGGGCGAATTCATCACCAACCTGCGCCACCAGCAGATGATCAAGGACTCCATCGCGGGTCTGGCCAAGGCCCGCCTGGCGGCAGAAAACAGGACCCCGCACGAGATGCTCCTCCTGGACCTCTATGACGCCCTCCGCCCGCTTGACCTCATCACCGGCGCGACTTACGCCGACGACATTCTCGGCATCATCTTCAGCACTTTCTGCGTTGGAAAGTAGCCATTGACGAATGACCTGCGGGGAGATTGTAGCGCGTCTATAACGGCATCG
>PLSX01000021.1 GCA_003165315.1 Acidobacteriota bacterium | reverse complement strand
GGACGGCGTGGGCCTTGATGGTAATACCTCGCTCCCGTTCAAGATCCATGGAATCGAGGACTTGCTCTGACATCTCGCGTTTGGAAAGTGCCCCGGTCATCTCCAGCAGGCGGTCGGCCAGTGTGGATTTTCCGTGATCAATGTGGGCTACAATGGAAAAGTTGCGAATTAAGCGAGCCTCGGTCATGAAACCTTCGTTTTGCCGGTTCCGCGCAGAATGCGAACCAAGGAGAGTGTCACCGCGTGGTGCGAGTGGTGAGAGCAGGCCCTTGCCAACCGCGAGACTAATTTCTAACCCTTTGAAAATCTAGCAAAAGGGAGCTATCCTGTCAAATTGGCAGTCGGCATGGAATTCCGCCGAGGTCGCGAAGGGCTTTACCGGAAAATGCCTGACTTAGACAAGCTTTACGAGAAAGCGGACAAGTATCTCCAGCGGCAGAAGTTCGAATCTGCCATCGAGACTTACCAGGAAATTCTTCGTCATGAGCCCAATGAAGAAGAAGCCCTCATCACCCTGGGAGACCTTACCATCAAATTGAATCGCCCCGCCGAGGCATTGCGGTACCAGGTCCAGTTGGCGGATTACTATGCCAAACGGAACGACATTTCCAAGGCGATTGCCGCCTGCAAGAAAGTCTTGAAATTATCCCCGCAAGATGTCGCCACCGTGATGAAGCTGGCAAATCTGTTCGAAAAAGGCCAGAAGAACGCCGAGGCATTAGATGCTTATCGCGAAGCGCTGGCGCACTACCGGAACGCTGGTTTGAACGCACAAATGCTTGATTGCTTGACCCGCATCGTAAAGCTCGATCCCAATAATATCGAGGAGCACGTGGAATTGGCCGAGTTGGCGATCCGATCGCGGCAAAGCAAAGTTGCGATGCCAGTGCTACTCCATGCCGCACAACTCTCACGGCGCGCCGGGGAAGAAAGCCGTTGGGAAAAACTTGTGGATCAGGCGCATGCTCTGGATCCGGCCAATGAAGTTGCAACCATCGGCACCACGGAACTCTATTTGAGGCGGGGAAATAAGGCCGAAGCCGCAAGGCTGATTGAGCCTGTGCTGGCAAAGAGGCCCGATGATTTGGAAGTGCTGGAGTTGGCTTGCAGGGCAATTTTGGGAATCGGCAATTACACGCAGGCAGAACCGCTGTGCTGGAAGCTTTATCAAGCCAAACCGGAGCGCGTGGATCTGGTTATGCAACTCATGGAAGGAATGCTCCAGAGCGGGGCAGTACAGCAGGTCCTGGGAATGGTCGACCAACTGAAGGATCGGCTTTTCCAGCAGGGCAAGCGGGATGAATTTTTGAGATTCATGGAGAAGATCTACCAGAAAGACGAGTCCAACCTGGAAGTCCTGGAAGTCGTCAGCGGTCTTTACAACGAAATGAACAAGGAAGATGGGCTGAGGCGTTCGCTCTCCCGCTTGTTCAACCTGTACCTGGCAAGCGAAAACTATCGTAAGGCAGGAGACACGCTGGAACGAATACTGGACGTCGACCCATACGGAGAGGGCCATTACGATCGGCTGCTGAATCTCGAAGGACACATCGACGCGGTCTGGTACAAGACCATCCTCTCCCGCATGCAGCCCCCTTCTTCTGTGCACACGTCTCCTGCCCTGATCGCAGCTGCAGAAGAGGCGGAAAAAATCGAAACGCTGGAAGACCTCGTGGTCGAAGGGGAGATGTACCACCAGTATCAGCTTGCCGCAAAACTTCAACAAACCCTGGAAAAGATCGACCGACTATTCCCCGGCGCGGATGAGAAGAACCAAAATGTTCGCGATCTGTACGAGGCTGCTGGGTATACCCCCAAGTTCAAACCTCCTGCCATCGTTGCAGTGACTCCACAGGCGGATGCAACTTCGCCGGGCACGTCATCGTTCCAATCTCTTGACGATCTCCGGAAAATCTCCGACATCACTGCCAATATCTATCGTGAATCAACGGCGCAAGGAGTGCTTCAGGTCGCTGTGAATGAAATTGGGCGGGCTATGAACGCCAGCCGCTGCTGG
Organism: Acidobacteriota bacterium; assembly: GCA_003165315.1. GTDB lineage: Bacteria > Acidobacteriota > Terriglobia > UBA7540 > UBA7540 > Bog-366. The sequence goes on along the minus strand of PLSX01000021.1, from coordinate 5,215 downwards.
GGAGCGGTGGGCTTGCCGGACCGGCCTCCAGTGCTCTCAGCGGAATACTGTTCGCCGCTGGCATCTCCCTCTGACCCAGCCGCCGCATTGAAACTCTTTGCCTTCCTGGTGGGACAAGCGACCTCCAGTCCCGACGGTTGGTCATTCGAAAACGTTGCGCAGGCACCGTTGGTTTCATCTGTATCGGCGGAAATTCAGAGACTCGGGATTCGCTCCTTGCAAGCGTTGCCGCTTCTCGATAAAGACGTGGCGGTGGGGTTATTGCTACTTCAACAATGCGAGGGGCTGCGAACATGGTCACCTGGTGAAAGCCTGCTGCTCAGGGCCATTGGCACGCAAGTCGTCATTGCCATAAACAATACAAAGTTGCGACGGTTGGTGCGTTCGCTGGCCGGAACCGATCCGGAGACCGGATTACTGCCGCGCAGCGCGTATCTGGAGTGCTTGCTTTCTGAAGCCCGGCGCTCAAAAGATCAAGCTCAGCCGCTATCGGTTTGCCTGCTCGAGCCGGAAAATCCGCATGCTCTGATGAAATCATTGGGCGATGCGGGGGTGCAGCGCTTCGTATTGCAAGTTGGCAAAGCCATAACTCCCACCCTGCGGCAGAACGACATTTCCTTGCGCTACAGCCCACTTTCCATTGTCGTGGTCTTCCCGGATACGGCCTTGCCGCAGGCGGGGTTGGCGGTGGAGAAAGCGCGCCGCGCCATGGCACAGGTCCGGGTAAATGGCGCCGAACCCAGCAATTTCTGCGCGGCAGTGTGTGATGTGCCATTGGGGCCGAATTTCGATGCGGTGGATGGTGTCACTGAAGTGATCAACCGTCTGGAGGTATCCCTGGACCGGGTGCACAAGGAAGGCGGAAGACGCATTCTGATTTCCCGTTTTGCCGATTGATTCCAGGCGGAAAGGAATACATGCCCTACGAAACGTTGCTTTGCGAGAGCAGCAACGCCATCAGCTACATTAAGATCAATCGGCCGGAAAAGCTGAATGCACTGAACCGGCAGGTCATAGAGGAATTGCTCGCCTGCTTTCAAGCTCTTCAAAAGGATTCTGAGGTCCGCGTCGTAATTCTCACCGGAAGCGGTGACAAAGCCTTTGCTGCGGGAGCCGATATTGGCGAATTGGCCCAGCAATCCGCCGTGGAGGGAAAGGAAACCTCCAAGTTTGGGCAGCAGGTTTTCAATTTGATTGAAAACCTCGGCAAGCCGGTAATCGCGGCGATTAACGGATTTGCGTTGGGAGGAGGCTGCGAGTTGGCTATGGCGTGCACGCTGCGAGTCGCGGCTGAAACCGCCCGCCTGGGACAACCGGAAGTCAAACTTGGACTCATCCCTGGCTATGGCGGATCGCAGAGGCTGCCGCGTCTGGTGGGAAAGTGCCGGGCGTTGGAGCTGATTTTGGCCGGCGAGATCATTACAGCAGCGGAAGCCCATCGCCTGGGATTGGTGAACCAGGTTGTACCAGCGGCTGAACTGCTGGCGGCATCGGAAAAGTTGGCGCAAAAGATCATTGCCAACGCTCCGCTCGCCATAAAGTTCGCGCTGGAAGCGGTGAATCACGGTATGGAAATGTCCTCGGCAGAAGGGCAAGTCCTGGAAGCAGCACTCTTCGGACTTTGCTGCACCACCGCCGACATGAAAGAAGGAACGCTCGCGTTTCTGGAAAAACGTCCTCCCAAGTTCACCGGTCATTAATCCTCTGCCCATAACCCTTCTCGGCCCTCAGTGGCCTACTGTCTGTGGCATCGCACAGCAATCAGATTTCGGAAGAAACCGTAAGCCTGTTAGAATTGGTGTTGCCGTTCACGCGAAACAGACTTCCGGCGACGTACAAAGGACCACGGAAAATGCCCTCAAGACGGAAATCTCGCGAATTCGCAATGCAAATGCTCTACCAATGGGAACTGGGGGGAAATACCCCGGAACAGGTTGGCGCTTCGTTTTTTCTTGAGCGCAAAACCGACAGTGAGGTGGAGAGTTTTGCTCGTGGCCTGTTTCGCGGGGCAGTGGACAACATCGAAAGCCTCGACGCGTTGATCGGCAAGAACGCGGCGAATTGGCGGCTGGAACGAATGGCGGCCGTGGACCGCAGCATCCTCCGCGTGGCCGTTTATGAATTGCTTCACCATCAGGAAACACCCCCCAATGCCGTCATCAACGAGGCGCTGGAAATTGCCCGTCGTTTTTCCGGCGATGGAGCGGTTGAGTTCGTCAATGGAATCCTGGACTCCGTTCTAAAATCACTTCCCGCCCGCGAAAAAAAATCCAAAATCTAAACCCGTTACGTTGGCCGCGAAATTTGGCCGCCTACTTCTCTTCCTCGTCTGGCACGCCGATCTTGGCCAGCCGGTAGCGCAGGGCATTGCGCGATAGGCCAAGAAGTCGGGCTGCCTGGCTTTTGTTGCCGTTCGCGCGCCGCAGGGCCTCACGAATAATCTCGTCTTCGAATTGTTCCAGCGTCATGCCTGCGGGCGGAAAGGGTGTTGATCCGGTCGCCGCCGTGGGGGCTGTGCTCGATGGTGAAACGTCCAGGCGGATGTCCTCAACGTCAATCACCGAGCCCACAGAAAGTGCCACGCCGCGCTCAATAATATTTTCCAGTTCACGCACGTTGCCGGGCCAGTGGAAGTCCGTCAGGAGTTTTAGCGCAGCAGGAGTAATGCCACTCAGGGTTTTCCCCGACTCGCGCGCGAAACGGGCGATAAAATAGTCGACGAGGTAGGGAATCTCTTCCTTGCGCTCGCGCAAAGGGGGAATGCTGATGGGAACGACATTCAGCCGATAGTACAGATCCTGGCGGAAAGTTCCCTGCTCCAGCGCCGCGCGAAGGTCCTGATTGGTTGCCGCGAGCACGCGAACATCAACTTTAAGCGTCTTGGTCCCGCCCAACCGTTCAAACTGCCGATCCTGCAAAACGTGCAAGAGCTTCACCTGAATCGAACCCGGGACGTCACCAATCTCATCGAGAAAAATAGTGCCCTTATCGGCAAGCTCAAACCGGCCGGGCTTGGTGGTGTTAGCGCCCGTAAATGCGCCCTTCTCGTAACCGAACAGCTCGCTTTCCAGCAGATTTTCCGGAATCGCGGTACAGTTAACTTTAACGAAGGGCTCCGCTGAGCGCCGCGAGTGCTCATGGATGGCGCGTGCGATCAGGTCCTTGCCCACACCGCTTTCCCCGCCCAGCAGCACAGTGGAATTTGTGGGAGCAACCCGCTCAACCGTCGCCAATACTTCCTGCATTTTCGGGCTGTAAGCAACGATGTTGCGAAACTGGTAGCGCTGGCCCAGAGCTTCGCGCAGGGAGCGGTTCTCCTCGCGCAGGCGATGAACATCCAGCTCCTTGCGCAGGATGAGCTTGATCTCCTCCATGCCGAAGGGCTTCAGCACATAGTCGCTGGCGCCCACCTTCATAGCCTCAACCGCCGTTTCCACGGTGCCAAACGCAGTCATCACAACCACGGGCAGGGTGGAGTGAATGCGCTTCACCGCCTGGAGGAATTCCAAACCATTCATCCCGGGCAACTTGAGGTCGGTCACAACCAGGTCGATCTGTTCCTGGCGCAGGATGTTCAATCCGGCTTCGGCATCGGCGGCCGTAAGGACTGTGTATCCATCCTCGGCAAGGTTCAGCTCCAGCAGTCGCCGCATCTTGGCTTCGTCTTCAACGATCAGAAGTGTAGGCATTAGCTCCCCGGGTACCCAAAGCCGAAAATCGAAACTTGAAATTCGAAACTCGCCATGATTTTCGAGTTTCGATTTTCGAATTTCGCTTACTTATGCCAATTCTCCAGAGTAGATCTTCATAATCGTCTCCAGGAAATTCAGCGCATGTTCCCTGGGGCGCTGGAAAGAGTTGCGGCCGATGATGGAGCCGAACCCGCCGCCGTCGCGGATGGCGCGCGCTTCGTCAAACACAGCCTCGTCGCTGTCTTTCCTGGGACCGCCGGAGAAGATGACAATGCGGCGGCCGTCAAAAGTTGCTTGCACCACGTGCCGGACGCGTTCAGCCAGGGTGGCGCGCTGGACGTTCGCGTTTTCGTAGGCCTTCTTGGCCTCAGGCTGTTCGATGAATTGTGTGGGAAGTTTAACCTTAATGACGTGCGCGCCCAGTTCCGCTGCAATGTGGGCTGCATAGGCGGCCACGTCAAGCGCCGTCTCGCCTTCCTTGGAGAGGCTTGAACCCCGTGGGTACGACCACACCACCACGGCCAGCCCAACGGATTTGGCTTCTTCCGCTGCCTCGCGCAATTCCTGATACATGATTTGGGCTTGCGCCGATCCCGGATAGATCGTGAAGCCAATGGCAACGCAGCCCAGACGCAATGCATCGGCCACGCTGGCCGTAACGGAAGGAAGCGGGTCCTTCTCATCATGCAAAACGTCGTGGTTGTTGATTTTCAAGATCAGTGGGATTTCACCCGCGTGACGGGCAGCCGCCGCCTCAATAAAACCAAGGGGCGCAGCATAGGCATTGCAGCCCGCTGCCAGCGCCAGCTCAAAGTGATAGTTGGGATTGTACGCGGCAGGGTTTATGGCAAAACTCCGTGCCGGCCCATGCTCAAACCCCTGGTCCACGGGCAAGATGACGAATTTTCCTGTACCCCCCAGCCGACCCGCATTGAGAAGCCGGGCAAGGTTGGTCTTGACCCCGGGGTTATCACTTTCGTACCAGCTTAGAATCTCCCGAACCCGGTCCGTGTTTCCATTTGTATAGCCACCCTTGGTCCCGACATTTGTCCCTGTAGCCATCTCTTATCGCCTCCAAGATGAATTGCTTGCCAAAGCGCCAGAGCTGTAATTATGGGTTGGGGCCAGAGGCCGTGCAAGCGGAAAGTTGCCTCGACCCATGTTGCAAGGATTGTGGTGGGTAGCCACTGGCAGCTCTTCTCGTCAAATAATACGGGAATCGAAATTGAACCTGTAGCCACGGCCAGTGCATTCTTGTCCGTGGGCTTTTCTGCCGCATTTTGGAACCGTATTTTTGCCGCATTTATTCCGCGAAGGACGCACGGACAGGAAGGCACTGGCCATGGCAACCCGCTTATCCTCGCCCCATTTTTGCGCCCGAGTGTTCCCGGCATTGATAGGCTAGGCATAATTTGCTTCCGGGCGCGCCTAACGGCTAAACCCCTGTGTTTTCATGAACATCTTGGCAAGCGGCGGGTAAGTAGCTTTGTTTTCATAAACATCTTGGCAAGGCATTTCTCGGA
>PLSX01000189.1 GCA_003165315.1 Acidobacteriota bacterium | reverse complement strand
CAGGGTTTTGAAATAGCTTCTAATACCTATTTGAGGTGCTGGTCCAGAAACGTCAGCGTGAGCTGCCACGCTTCCTCGGTTATACCCTCGCGGAAACCCAATTTGTTGGTGGAATCTTCAAAGTCGTGGCCCGCCCCGCGGTAAATCTTCACATCGAATGATTTGTGGGCGCTCGTCATGGCGTCTTCGAATGTCTCGACTTCGTCTTTTGGAACTATAAGATCGTCCGCGCCATAAATTCCTAAAACCGGAGCATGAATCTTCTGGATATCCGCAGGATTAGTGGGCATCGAGCCATAATTATTCACACAGGCGGCCAGGAAAGGGTCATTGACAGCCAACAACAGCGACCACTTTCCTCCCACCGACCAGCCAATGGAGCCGAGCTTATCCTTATTAACATCATTGCGTGCAATCAAAAAGTGGATCGCGGCCTCCATATCTCGAAATGCCCGGTCTGGCGGCGTACTGGTCACAAGGTTGTAGGCAAGTTCCGGGTCAAATGCCAAATGGCCGCGGTAGAGATCAATGGCCAACGCGACATACCCTTGCCCAGCCAGCTTCTGAGTCCGTTCTTTTACCCAATCCGTCAAACCCCCGTCCGCATGGAGCACCAGGAGGGCAGGGTGTTGGCCAGGCGATTCTGGTACGGCAAGATATCCCGCGATCGTCTCAGATCCGCTCGGAAAGGTAACATCCTGCGTTCTGACGGACGCAGCTAAAGTTGTATTGGCAATGGTGAAGCAGATCGCGGCTGCCAGTAGGGCGAAACGGCGCATTCCCAGTCCTCCAGAAATTCGTCACTCATCGGGCGGAGCTCGACAGCAGCATTATACGTTACACAACGCGGGCCTGGCGGGTTTCGTTGCCTGCGGGTGGCGCTGGTCAGAGCAATTCCCGTCTTGATGCAACTCAAAAAATTGATTAGAGGAATGATCATCTCCTGTAAACTCCGCTTCCCTCCAAAAGAATAATCGAGTGAATACTTTTGTGGGCGCAATTGTCGGCTGAGACCACTTCGCCCAGTGCTTCCCATGATCTCGTGGGTCCAGGCCCCTACATCTTGCGGTGTGGAGGATGCGTACTACGTCATCTGCTATTTGCGTGTTAGCGAGGACGCACACTTCAAAAATCGAGTAGAAAAACTCGCGCTAAACTGCTCAACCGTAAAGACCTGTTCAAGAATTTTCTTGACAGAAAATCCCCGATCCGGTATAAAAAGGTATATTTATACAGCGGCTGTATAAATATTCTTTAAGGAGATGTGGGTAGACGGAACCATTGAATACGGCGGTCGATTCAAAAGCTTCGTTGGGGGCCGGGGCTGCTTCGCCTACGCATGCAGTGGTTCGTGCCGCAGTAATCGGCGCCACAGGCTATGCGGGCTGCGAACTTCTATCCCTCCTCGCTCGGCATCCCGCCACCAAGGTAACCTGCCTGATGTCGTCCGGCAGGGACGGCAAGAAAGCTTTTCCGATTGAACATTCCCATCCCCGGCTACGTGGGCGTTTCTCCATTCTGTGCGAGCCCCTGAATATGGAGCAAGTCCTAAGCTCAGGATCCGATGTGGTGTTTCTTGCCACTCCGCATGAAACCTCTCACAATATCGTTCCGCGTTTACTGGAGAGCGGTCTACGTGTAGTGGATCTTAGTGGCGCTTTCCGGCTAAAAGACACCGCTGCTTACACGAAATGGTACGGTTTTGATCACACCGCCAGACAGGCCCTCACGGAGGCGGTTTACGGCATTCCGGAATTGGATGCGCCGGCGATTGCCAGCGCCCGGCTGGTTTCAAACCCCGGCTGCTATCCCACTTCAGTGATCCTCGCGCTTGCCCCGTTGCTTAGGGCGGGCTGGGTGGATGTGAGCGCGGGCGTGATTGCCGACTCCAAATCGGGATCTACCGGCGCCGGCCGCAAACCCAGCGACAAGTTGCATTTCCCCGAGGTCAATGAGAACCTGCGGGCCTACGGCCTTTTCCATCACCGCCATTTGCCGGAAATGCTCCAGGAATTGGCCCTTTCGCCAAAGGATTTCATCTTTACCCCGCATCTATTGCCGATCACGCGGGGCATCCTTACGACGATTTATTTGCATCTATCGACGCTGCGCAATTTGCAGGAAATCGAAAACCTCTTCCACGATTTCTACGCGGGTTCCCCTTTGGTGCGCATTTATTCGGCGGGAACGGTACCGGAGATCCTGGGTGTGGCGAACACGCAATATGCGGATATCGGTTTTGCCTTGGACGAAACCACCGGGCGGCTCATCTTGGTCTCGACCATCGACAACCTAGGAAAAGGCGCAGCGGGGCAGGCCGTGCAGAACATGAACCTGATGTTTGGCTTTCCGCAAGAGACCGGATTATTGTGAGACTTCTAATCTCGATTTGGTATCTGAAGGTCTGTATTTGAGATTTCAGATTTGCAATTTGAGATATGAAGAAGGGATTTGAATTTGACGAAGATGAAGTTGGTCATCAAAATCGGCGGGCAAGGTGCGGAAGACCCCAAGGGCCGCAAGAACTTGGCGCGACAAATCGCGGCGATTCATCGTGCCGGCCATTCCGTGGTGGTAGTGCATGGCGGCGGCAAAGTGCTGACGCATACGCTCGAACGCATGGGCATTGCCACGGAGTTCCACCAGGGCTTGCGGGTTACGGACGCGGCCACTCGCGACGTTGCGATGATGGTACTGGCAGGTTTGGTGAACAAGCAGTGGGTGGCTGAACTCGAAAAATTGAAACAGCCCGCGCTGGGAATTTGCGGTGGGGATGGAAGCCTGGTGCGTGCGCGCAGACTTACCGCAGGCAAAAATGGCAGCAAGCGCGACCTGGGTTTTGTCGGACGGCCGGACAAAGTCAACACCGCTGTCCTAGACCTAGCCCTTCGTGGTGGAATGATCCCCGTAGTTGCAAGCCTGGGCATGAATGCGCGCGGCGAGTTTCTGAATATTAATGCGGACGACCTGGCTGCTGCCCTTGCCGTGGCGCTTCGTGCCGACCGCCTGCTCTATCTCACCGAATCCGGCGGGGTGTGGGACGCAGAGAAGAAATTGCTGCCGGTGGTCCGGCTGGGAGAGATCGGCCAAATGATTAAAGAAGGTGTGGTGCGCGACGGCATGATTCCGAAACTCCTCTCATGCGCGCGAACGCTGCGGCAGAACGTGGGCGAGGTTGATATCCTTTCCACGACAGTTCCCAATGCGATAGCGAACGCCATAAACAAAGGGAAGACCGCCGGAACCCGGATTGTGAAGGGCTCATGAATCTCCACCAGATTACTGAACTCGAGAAACGCGTACTGATTCCCACCTATGAGCGGCTGCCGATTCTCGCCGTTCAAGGTGACGGATGCTACATCACCGACGATACAGGGAAGAGGTATCTGGACTTCCTCGGCGGGCTGGCGGTGAATTCGCTGGGTTACAACCATCCGGAAATCATGGCTACGGTACGCGACAATGCGGAAACCCTTTTGCATGTTTCCAACCTTCTTTACCACCGTTACCAGGCGCCGCTGGCGGAAAAGCTGACGCGCCTATCTGGGCTGGATCGGGCCTTCTTTGCCAACTCCGGAACGGAAGCCATTGAAGGCGCGATGAAGCTCGCGCGCGCGCATGCACGCAAGCACGCAGCGCCGGGGCCATTTGAGCGCTTTGAAATTCTCGCCCTGGAAAATTCATTTCACGGGCGTACATTTGGTGCTCTCTCGGTCACGTGGCCGAAGAAGTATCGCGAGCCTTTTGAGCCCTTGCCTCCGGGAGTCTGCTTCGTCCACCTGAACGACGTGTCCCACTTGCGCGAAAGCTTTACTCCAAAAGTCGCGGCGGTGATGGTGGAGGTGATTCAGGGCGAAGGCGGTGTAGTAGAGGTTCAGGAAGAGTTCTTGAAAACGGCTGCGGAACTTTGCCGCCAACACGGCGCATTGTTGATTTGCGATGAGATTCAATGCGGGCTGGGCCGCACAGGCCGGTTTTTTGCTTACAGCAAATTCGGCTTGCAGCCTGACATCGTGGTGGTCAGCAAACCTCTGGCCGCGGGCCTGCCGCTTGCCGCCATCCTGGCGCGCGAGGAAGTTGCGCAGGCGTTTTCCCCCGGGATGCATGGAACCACATTCGGCGGAGGGCCGCTGCAATGCCGCGTTGCGCTGAAAGTATTGGAGATACTTGAGCGCCCCGGCTTCCTGGCCCGCGTCGCGGAGGTGGGAGCATACTTCCGCCAGGAACTGGAGAAGTTGCGCGCGGAGCTTCCGGTAATTCAGCAAGTACGGGGCGACGGATTGATGGTGGCTGCGGAATTACAGATATCGGGCAAGTCCGTGGTGCAGCAGGCACTGCAGGCGGGCCTGCTGTTGAATTGCACTCAGGATAAAGTGCTGCGCTTCCTGCCGCCTTTGATTCTCGAGAAACAGCACATTGACGAAGCGATAGGAATTTTGAGGCCGATTCTGGCAGGGTTTGCGCCCGCGGTGATGAAGAAGGGGGTAAACGCATAATGGCGGTGATGACCATGGCGACAACAATCAAGAAGATGGAAACTTTAAGTGTCCGGAGTCTCCTGGCTGACTCGGATTTGACCCTGGATGATTTGAAGCTCCTATTCGATCTCTCGGAGCGGGTCAAGGCCACGCCCGGAGAGTACGCGCATGCGCTACGCGGCAAGCAGCTGGCGATGATCTTCGAAAAGCCCTCGCTACGGACCCGCACCACCTTTGAGGTCGGCATCACGAGTCTGGGTGGCTTTGCCGTTTATTTGGAACACACCAAGCCCCGTCTGGGGGAACGTGAAGCCATCAAGGACATTGCGCGCAACCTTGAGCGTTGGGTACACGGCATCGTGGCCCGGACCTTTGTTCATGAATCCGTTCTCGAGCTTTCCGCCAACGCCTCCATCCCTGTCATCAATGCGTTGACCGACTTGTACCATCCCTGCCAGGTTCTCGCAGATTTCTTTACCCTGCACGAGAAGTTTGGCGACCTCAAGGGATTGAAGCTGGCCTTCGTGGGGGACGGGAACAATGTGTGCCACTCACTGATGATCCAGGGCGCCAAGTTGGGAGCGTCGGTTCACGTCGCGACGCCGCCGGGTTATGAGCCCAAGCCGGAGATACTGGAAACTGCGCGCGCTTTGGCGGCAGAAACCGGCGCCAGTATTGAGACTTTCCATGATCCAATTCAAGCGGTAGCTGGGGCAAACGCAGTTTATACTGATGTATGGACCAGTATGGGCCAGGAATTCGCCGCGCACTTGCGGAACCAGGTCTTCGCCCCATACCGCGTGACCAAAGAGCTGATGGCGGCGGCTGATTCCGGGGCCCTGTTTATGCACTGCCTTCCGGCACACCGCGGGCAGGAGGTCACGGACGAGGTTGTGGATTCGCCACAGTCCGTGGTTTACGACCAGGCAGAGAACCGTCTGCATGCGCAAAAAGCACTCATGCTTTTGCTGTTGCGGGATGCCCACGTTTAGTTAGAAATAGCGAATAGGAAATTGGGAGTGGGGAGTAGGGACATTCGACGTTCCCGATTCCCTACTCCCAACTCTCTACTCCCAGGTATTCAGATAGAGGTTACGCAGTTGAAGATCCGGAAGGCTAAATTGACGGATGTACCCAACATCCACAGGCTGGTGAACCACTATGCCGGCGAGCGCATCATGCTGCCCCGCACCTTGACCGATATTTATGAAAACGTGTGGGAGTTTACTGTGGTGGCCGAGGAAGACGGCCGCCTGGTGGGATGCGGCGCTCTGAAACTCTACAACCAGGAAGTGGCTGAAATTCGCTCCCTGTGCGTGGATGAATCGCTGAAGTCCAAAGGCGTCGGGCGCGAAATCATGGAAGAACTCCTTGACGAGGCTGAAGCCTTCGGCCTGAAGACTGTCTTCGCTCTCACCGTTGTGCCCACATTTTTTGAGAAGCTGGGATTTCACCAGGTTCCCCGGGAGAGATTTCCCACCAAAGTCTGGCGCGATTGCCTGCGTTGCGAGCGCTACACTTGCTGCGACGAGAAGGCCGTAACTATGGAGATCGTTGACCGCCCTCCAAAGCTTGAGAAATCCGCCGCCGAGGCCGCCGAAGTCTCAAGCTGAGCCATCCCTTCGTCAGGCCCGCGACCCCCCCTTGTAAACAACAATAGGCTTGTCAAATTCCTTCATGACGGCGGGGACAAGCGCCGGCTCCATCCAGCCTTGGTGCCATCGCCTTCCCGTGGTTTTGGGAGTTGGGTGTATCATTGAATCGACGCCAGCATGGCGGAAGCATAACGAATTTGGTACGGCATAAGGAACCAGGGTTCGGAACGGGCACACACCAATTTGATTCCTCGTATTTTGGCGATTGATTTCGGCACCAAGCGCATGGGCCTGGCGGTTTCCGACGCTCTCGGAATGACGGCCCAGGGCTTGCCTACGCTTCAGCGCACGCGGATCGCTGACGATTTGGAACGGCTGCGCTTGTTGGTTGAAGAATATTCCGTGGGGAAGGTGCTGGTGGGGAACCCCATTAGTCATAGTGGCGGCGAAACATTCATGTCGCAACTTGCAGCTGAATTTGCGGAAAAACTTCGCAAGCGTTTGCCTTGCCCGGTGGAAATGCACGATGAGCGCATGACAAGCGTTGTGGCGAATCGAACCCTGCGTGAAGCCGGGCTGAGCATTGGCAAACGGCAGCGCGCCGTGGATCGTGTGGCGGCGGTACTGCTGCTGCAAAGCTATTTGGATTACCTCGAAAACGAACACAGCCGGGAGAACAGAACGGCGGAATGAAGCGCAAACTCACATTGATCTTCGTGACGCTGTGCCTCGCGGGCGCGGCTTGGGGGGCGTGGGACCTCTACCAGCCGTACCGTGGGTACGAGGTCCCTCTGGTACTGGAAATTCCTTCCGGCACTGGCGCCCCGGAGGTATCCGATATTCTTGTGTCCCGGGGCGTGCTTGCCCATCGGTGGCCCTTCCTGATCCGCTACTGGATTGGCCGCACCCGCCATCGGCTTAAGGCAGGCGAATACCTCTTTGACCGGCCTTTGCGACCCCTTGATGTGTACCGGAAATTGATCGTGGGCGATGTACTTCTCTATTCTGTGGTGATCCCCGAGGGCTCCGACCGGTTCGACATCGCTCGCATTATCGCCAACCGCATGGCTATTGACCCCGCAGAATTCATGCGCCGCACAGAGACGCCTTCGATGATCCACGACTTGGATCCTGACGCTCCAACACTTGAGGGTTACCTCTTTCCCGACACTTATCGATTTCCCCGCCGGGTAACAGTTGACACGGTTATTGCCACAATGGTCACGCGCTTCCGACATGTCATGCAAACAAAGCTGCATGATGAGTTGATTCCCGGCTCGAGCAATCTGCACGATGTTGTCACTTTGGCATCGCTGGTGGAAAAGGAAACTCCCGAACCTGCGGAGAGACCTGTGGTGGCCGGGGTTTTTACCCGCCGGCTGCAACTGCACATGCTTCTCCAGTGCGACCCGACGGTGATTTATGCGGCGCGTCTTGCCGACCGGCCCATTCCGGTCATCCACGCGAGCGACCTCAGATACGATTCGCTCTTCAATACCTACGTCCACATTGGATTGCCGCCAGGGCCGATTGCCAACCCCGGGGAAAGCTCACTTCGCGCTGCATTCCATCCGGCGGAAGGTGACGAACTCTACTTCGTAAGCAACAACCACGGCGGACACGTTTTTTCCAAAACTCTCGCTGAACACCAACACAACGTGGCACTTTACAAGCGGGAATTGGCGGCGGCTCGGCGCAAAGCCTCAGCACAGGTAACAGCTCCAGCCAATGCGGGCACTCCCAGGGGAAGTGCCAAAACAACAAGAACGGGTAGGGCACAAAAAAGTGTCACCCAAAGCAAACAAAAAACAGATCCTGCTTGATTTCTTCCAGGCAGGTGGAAGGAGGCGCGTCGAGGTGGCCGATTTGCGCGCCGCCCACGACGAACTGCGCCGCCAAATCGGCCCCGAATACAGAACATCTCTCGGATATATCTCTTCGATATTGCGGGAGGCAGGATACGACGTTCGGTACGAGGACCGCTACTCTGACCCGGTGATGCCGGAGCCTTATGCCACGCGGCTGAAAGGGGCGCTGGAATTCCACGACCTCGCGAGCGCTGAACTCTCCTTGCTGCGACTGGATGCAATCCACCGCGAGTATTCAAGTGCGGCGGATCGTGTGGGCGCGTCAATGGTCCACGCGCTGGTGAAAAAGGGAAAGTTGCGCGCCCAAAGTATTGCCACAAACCCGCGCGTTCAAGCCCGCAAACGCCAGGAGAAACAGGAAATCGCCAACTGGTTTCGAGTGTGGCTGGAGACCCCGGATCTTTTCGTCGAATGGCTCGAGCTGCGAAAATCCTCACAGGAATTCCACCGACTCTTCGGAGTCGCCGATGAAACAGTATAGCTTTTCACCGCCCATAAAACTTTCCATTTCAACTTTCCGCGCCGTTCCACTAAAATAGAAGGCATGCCTGCCAAAGATAAAATCATAGTGGCGCTAGATGTATCGAGCGCCGACGCCGCATTGCGGGTTGCGCAAACGCTGCACGGCCACGTGGGGATGTTCAAGGTGGGGAAAGAGGTTTTTACGGCGGTGGGTCCGGCCGTGGCGCGGAACCTGCTGGCCGAAGGCAACAAGGTCTTTCTGGATCTCAAGTTCCACGATATTCCGAACACGGTCCGTGCCGCTGTGCAACAGGCGGGGATGCTGGGAGTGAGCCTGCTTACAATTCACGCCTCCGGCGGGCGCAAGATGATCGCGGCCGCGGTGGAGGGTGTGCGCGCTGCTGCTAAGACACGGGGAGATGCGTCGCCCACACGCGTGCTTGGAGTCACGGCCTTGACCAGCCTCAGGGCGGAGGATCTGGCGGAAATCGGATTCCAAGGTTCGCCGGAAGAGGTCGTGGTACGGCTAGCGCGGCTTGCACAATCCGCTGGCGCCGATGGTGTGGTAGCATCACCACGAGAAATTGCGGTGATTCGCCAAGCGTGCGGTCCCAACTTTCTAATCGTAACCCCAGGCATTCGACCGGGAGCAGGCACGAGTGACGACCAGGCGCGAACCGCCACTCCCGAAAGCGCCATCCGCGCCGGAGCTGATTACCTGGTAATCGGACGGCCCATTACCGGCGCCGCAGACCCCGTCGCAGCAGCAGATGCCATTGCGGCGGAGATGGAAAACGCATTCAGATCACGATAAGTCCAGGCCCAAAACATGACTGAAAACGAGCTTCTCGATATCTTCCGCAAGCATTCCGCCCTTTTGGAAGGGCACTTCATCCTTTCATCCGGCCTGCACAGCGATCGCTACGTGCAATGCGCGCAGGTGCTTCAGCATCCGGAAGTGGCGGAGCAGTTGTGCGAAGCGCTTGCCATGCAACTGCGCCAGTTGAAATCGTCGGTGGTTGCCGCGCCGGCGCTGGGTGGAGTTCTGGTGGCGTATGAAGTGGCCCGCGCCCTCGGCGTACGCGCAATCTTCACCGAGCGGCTGGATGGCGCCATGACGCTGCGCCGCGGCTTCAAGCTGGAGCCGGGTGAGCCGACGCTGGTTGTGGAGGACGTCATCACCACGGGGCTTTCCACCCGCGAAACGATCCAGTGCATTGAACAGGCGGGCGGCAAGGTGGTGGGAGCAGGTTCGCTGATCGACCGAAGCGGCGGCACGGCGGATTTGACGGGCCTTCCCAAAGTTTCGCTGGTCAACTTGAAGATCCAGAATTACAACCCCGCCGAGTGCCCGCTGTGCAAGGCGGGGATTCCAGCCATAAAACCCGGAAGCCGGGCCAAGAAGTAGCCGCCACCTCGTAAAGCTGGGGTTTCGCCCCCCCCGCCGCACACCCGGCGGGACGATCAATACTCCCTTGTAATTTGGGTTGAATGGAAAAATCACAAAACCTTGAAAATTGCCAACAACTCCTGTTGAATCAATGAGTCGCAGTTAAAACGCGATAACTCTTTTGTTTTTATAAACTAATAAGGAGCAACCTTCATTTTTAATATCTCTTTGTGTAGGTGTATTTCGAGGCCGATTTTATGGTCTGTTGGGGGTTTGTGGGGGGAGGTGCGGAGTGGCGCCGGGCCTTCATCGCTATTCTAGGCTATACGTTTTGGCTCGAAAAGTCAACAGACAAATTGTAAAAAACGCATCATGGGACAGCGTATCTTCCGGAATGCCAACGCAACAAGGACTCGGATGCCGGCCACAATTCGGGAGCGACAATTCATAGGGAACAAGGCCTCTCACGTTGCCGGCGCAGGATCAGGAGGCTGACCGAGCGTGGGTTGCGGACCAAGTGGAGGCAGTGGAGGAGCTTCCGCCGGGGGTGGCGGAAAGAGTATTGCACCCACGGGCTCATAACGGGAGCCAATAAAGTGGAGCACGTAGGACTGGAAGAAGACCATGGGAGGGGTGCTGATGAGAGCGATCAGATAGAAGAAGCCGGCCATCAGGACGCAGCCCAAAGTTGCCAGCACACTGATGGTGACGACGTTGAAGGGGATCCCCAGCACCTTTCCCCCAAAGTAAACAATAACTCCTGCAATTCCCAGAGGAATGAGCAGGGCAATTAACATCACGAGTGTGGCAATGCCCACGATGATCGCGCTGCCGATGGCGAGAACAATCTTCATCAGCACATAACCTGCAAACGCCAGCTTCTCTGCCCCCAGCATGGGGAGCAGACGCCGCCACGCGGCGAGTACTCCCACCTCCTCCATCGCCATGATGGGAATGCAGAAGTCCTTGGCAAAGAGGCCGATGACCGCACCCACCACGACAAATAACATCAGGAAGAAGAAAAGCGCCACACACCCGAGAATCAAGGCGGCAAGATGTTCGCCCGGATGGTTGAACAACCCGGTGCGCCAGAAGATGACCAGGGGTACGGCGATGAGCAGGCCGGCCCCCGTAAAAGAGACAAAAAACAGGGCAATATTCCAATAGAAATAGCTCCTACCGCACGGCTCCCACCGCTTCCAACTTCCTTTCAATTCGCAGCGATCGTATAGGACCGATTCAAACAGCACGAAGCGAAACACCGAGCCGATATATAACCAAATTAAAATGAGTAGGAAGAGCAGGACAACGCCAGCAATAATCCAAGGGAGCCAGGGGAGAATTTTCCCCCAATCGATATGTGGGAGCGCCATTAGATTCTTGCCGCCCTTCCCATGCGACGTGGGGAAGTTGAAGTTTCCCCCGCCCCCCCCGCCCCCACCCGCGAATTCACCTGTGAGCAAGCAAACAACCGCCAGGCGCAACCAGCGCTTGATTCGAAATGGCGCGAAGAGCTGTTTCTTTGTCTGGGCAAATGCTGGGCTGATGCAATCGACCGAGGATAAGGGCTTGGACATTGTGCAACCGCCTTGGGGGCTCCCTCCCTCACTTATTTGGAGGGCGATATCACCTGCATGTTGCCTGAGAAGATAGCGTCTCAATCCGTGAGAGTCAAGCAGATCGGATCTGCGCCAATTTGACTGCGTTTTGGCAGGCTCTGTTTTTGGCTGTTTTGGCTGCTTGACCCGCCCTCAGGGGACCACTAGAATGCTGGCTTGGCAATCCCGGCTCGCCGGGACGGCCGTGGCGGCAACTTCCGCGCCGTCACACTCTGGCAAACCGCCATGTCCTCAAGAACCCTTCGCAAACTATTCATCATCGGAGTTGAAGGTGGCGCAATACGGGGACTCCATCCGCCCCGGGCATCGGCGGTATGTGGAACCAACGAAGGCTTTTGCGGATCTGGTGTTGGACACGACGGAATTGACATTGGAGGAATGGCTTGCACCCATTCACCGGATCCCTAGCAAGATTCGCGGATTATCTGGCGCGGCGGATGCACCCTGATGCCGCCACCGTGAGGAGGACCTATGTTTGCATTTCGCGGAGTGGATTACCTGGAGATCGATTCCCTGCTGAGCGATGATGAAAAGCTCGTGCGCCAAATGGTGCGGGAGTTTGTGGAGAACGAAATTATCCCCCACATCGAGGAGTGGAACCGGGAAGGCAAGTTTCCCCTGCACCTGGTTCCTCTGATGGCGGAATTGGGATTTTACGGCGCCAATATGGAAGGCTATGGATGCGCTGGCATGTCAAACGTGCAGTATGGCCTGATCATGCAAGAGTTGGAGCGCGGCGACAGTGGCTTGCGCAGCTTTGTTAGCGTGCAGGGCGCGCTGGTGATGTACCCCATCAACGAGTACGGTTCCGAAGAGCAAAAGGAGCGATGGCTGCCCGCTTTGCAACAGGGCAAGGCCCTCGGCTGCTTTGGGCTGACGGAGCCGGATTTTGGCTCAAACCCTGCCGGAATGCGCACGCGCGGCGTCAAAGACGGCGACGATTACATTTTGAACGGAGAGAAAGCCTGGATCACTTCAGGAACCATCGCCGACGTGGCCATCGTGTGGGCGCGCACGGACGAGGGTGTTCGCGGCTTCCTGGTGGAAAAGGGCACGCCGGGCTACTCCGCCAAGGACATTAAAGGCAAGATGTCGCTTCGCGCTTCTGTGACTTCAACTCTGGCTTTACAGGACGTGCGCGTGCCCTCGCGCAATATGCTTCCCAAGGCGCAAGGGATGAAAGCGCCGCTCAGCTGCCTTACGCAGGCGCGCTTCGGCATTGGCTGGGGCGCCATCGGGGCCGCCATGGCGTGTTACAACGAGTCGCTGGAATATGCCAAGGCGCGCAAACAATTTGACGAAAAGCCGATTGCTACTCACCAGCTTGTGCAGGCGAAATTCGCCGACATGATTACGGAAATCACCAAGGCGCAATTGCTGGCCATTCAGGTGGGAAGAATGAAGGACCAGGGCCGCGCTGACTTCGCCCACGTTTCCATGCTGAAGCGAAACAATGTGAAGATGGCGCTGGACGTGGCCCGCGCCGCCCGCGACATTCTGGGCGCGAACGGCGTCGCGGATGAGTACCCCATCTTCCGCCACATGTGCAACCTGGAATCGGTGTTCACCTACGAGGGCACGCATAACATCCACACCCTCATCATTGGCGAACGCGTGACGGGATTGCTGGCGTATAAGTAATGGCTGAGTTTCTTGGCAGTGGTGGTTCAAGTTCTGGGATTTGTCGATGTCAAAAATGAAAAGCAACCCGGGGTATCAGATTTGGAGGCCCTGGCGTACAAACGGCGACCAGTTAACAATTACTCTGTTCGTGCTTTTTCTTAGTTGTTTCATCTGCAAAGCGTTTGGCGCTCCGGGAAAGCTTCCGGAGCCCCCCAAAGGGCGTATTCCCGGGGTTATCGCAGTGGCTAACCTTGAGGGTAAGCAGCCTGTCAAGCTGGTGCGACCAAAATACCCGGAAAAAGCGATGAAAGCGGGCGTCGAAGGCGATGTCGACCTTGACGTCGTAATCGGAAAAACTGGCAGGATCGAAATGCTGCGAGTAACACAGGCTCGCCCTTACTTGCTGGCGCCGCTGCCGACGCAGTGGAGCAGTGGCGCTATGAGCCCATCCTACTAAATGGCAAACCTGTTCGCATCAGAACAACGGTCACCGTCAGCTTCAGACTCGGAAGAGATAAAGGTGGATCTTCAGCAGGCAGGCCGTTCAAGAACGACTAAACCCTCAGCGCGAGCAGCAACATCAGTATGCGCGGCATTTAGAATCAAAAATCGCAAATCCAAAATTGGCTACGCCAGCCGATTGACGCCATTGAATGCCGCGTTCTTGTAGCATTCCGCGAGGGTGGGATAATTGAAGACGGTATTCACAAAATAATCCACTTTTCCGCCCAGGCTCATCACTGCCTGCCCGATATGGATCAGCTCGCTGGCGCTTTCGCCGATGATGTGGACGCCAAGGACCTCGCGCGTCTCCAAGTGAAAGAGAATCTTCAGCATTCCAATGTTGTCGCCGATGATCTGGCCACGTGCGATTTCCTTGTAGCTGGCCCGGCCCATCTCATAGGGGACGTTCGCGGCGGTCAATTCTTCCTCGTTCTTTCCCACGTAGGAAATCTCCGGAATCGTGTAAATTCCATAGGGAAACAGCTCGGGGGTGCTTTTGGCTTCAACCTCAAAAGCATGGCATGCTGCCAGGCGCCCTTGTTCAAGGGAAGTCGAGGCCAAGCTGGGGAAGCCTATGACGTCGCCCGCGGCGTAAACGTGGGGAACTTCTGTCTGGTAATGCTCATTCACTTTCAGGCGGCCTCTTTCGTCGGCCTTTAGTCCAGCCGCCTCCAGATTCAGTTTGTTGGTGGCCCCGGTGCGTCCAATGCTGTACAAAGCCTTTTCTGCAACGAGTTCCTTGCCGCTTGCCAGATTTATTTTTACCCTTGGCTCTGTTCCATTCTGAACCAGCTCAATTCCGCTCACCACCTCGTTGAATCTCAGCGTCATGCGGTTCTGGCGCAGGTGGTAATCGAGCGCCCCCACAACTTCCGCGTCGACAAAGGGCAGAAGGCGGCGCGCGCGGTCAACCAGGGTGACGCGGACGCCCAAGGCGGAGAAGATACTGGCGTATTCGCAGCCTATCACCCCGGCGCCAATCACCGCCAGCGTGCGCGGCAATTTTTTGAGCGTCAGGATATCGTCGCTGACGAAAATGTTCTGGCCATCGAAGGGGATCTTAGGGTCGCGAGTGGCTTCGGTGCCGGTGGATATGAGGATGTTGGCAGCGGTCACCCTACGCTCGCCGACATGATCCACCATTTTCAGATGCAGCGTGTGGGCATCCTCGAACGACGCCTCGGCATTGATCATCTCCACGCCGTTTCGCTGCAACTGGTAGCGTGTGACGTCGATTTCATGCCGGATTACATATTCGGTGCGGAAAAGCAGATCTTCCATCGTAATGTTCTGCTTAACCGTGTAAGACTCGCCATAAATGCTACGCAGGCGATAGCCGGAAAGATAAATGACCGCTTCGCGCAGGGTTTTACTGGGAATAGTCCCCGTATTCGTGCAGACTCCGCCCAGCACGCCCTTACGCTCAATCAGAGCTGTACGCTTGCCAAGCTTCACCGATTGAATTGCCGCCCGCTGGCCTGCCGGCCCCGATCCGATCACCAGCATGTCATAGTCGAATTCCGCCATTGCCACTCCTCATGAGAATTTCCCGCGACGTGACGGCCGCGAATACCGCTGTAATGAAGTTATAGAGCAAATTCAAGGTTTACGAATGAGAGCTTGAAATCAAACCTTGACAAGGCAACCAATTGCGTAAGAATCCGGCGAGTTATTTCGGTCGGCCTCAGCCATTAACGAATTTCATCCCCGCTTCCACGTAGCGATCCCCGGCGGCGGCGCCAATCGGCGCGGCCTCGTCAAGTTGCGCCAGATCCTTTGGGGTCAGCTCAAGTTCAAGAGCCTCCACATTCTCTTCAAGGTGCGCCCGATTGGCAGTGCCGGGGATGGGCACAACCCCTTCGCTCTTTGCCATGACCCAAGCCAGCGCCAGTTGGGACGGTTTTGCGCCCTTTTTAGCGGCGATCTGCTCAACGCGCCTTACCAATTCGAGGTTGCGTTCAAAATTCTCACCCTGAAAACGCGGGCTGTGTCGGCGCCAATCATCCGGCCCCAAATCTTCGAAACGCTTGAACCGGCCCGTCAGAAAGCCGCGGCCCAGAGGGCTGTATGCCACAAAGGTGATTCCCAACTCCTTGCAAACCGGAAGGATCTGCTCCTCGGGGTCTCGCGACCACAGCGAGTACTCCGTTTGCAGGGCGCTGATGGGATGTGTGCTGTGGCCGCGGCGGAGAGTGGCGGGCGCGGCTTCGGAAAGTCCCAGGTAACGGACTTTGCCCTCTTCCACCAGCCGCGACATGGCGCCGACGGTCTCCTCAATGGGCACAGTGCGGTCAACACGGTGCTGGTAATAAAGGTCGATGGTATCAATCTGCAAGCGGCGAAGGCTCATTTCGCAGGCCTGGCGCACATACTCGGGGCGGCCATTAATGCCGGTAAAGCGGCCCTCCTCGTCGCGCATATTTCCGAATTTCGTGGCCAGCACCACCTGATCGCGCCGCCCTCGCAAGGCGAGGCCTACCAGTTCCTCATTATCGCCGCGACCATAAACGTCAGCAGTGTCAAGGAAGTTGATGCCGAGGTCGATGGCGCGGTGGATCGTGGAAATAGATTCTTCTTCCTGCTGGGGACCATAAAATTCGGACATCCCCATGCATCCCAGCCCTATGGCTGAGACGTTCAGGGGACTGTGACCAAGTTTCTTGAGCTGCATTGGGGACCTCACGAAAAGACGATGAGAAGCCACCAGCATAGCATCCGGAGGGGAGCGGCTCAAGGATTTGCGCCCTCAAATAGGTGGGTCGCGACGTAATTTAACATTGGCAGGGTGTAATTCCCTCCCCGGCGGCCAAGACAATCAGCTTTCCAGCCAAATCGGGTCGCCGGTGCGGACTTCTCCGGGGGTGAGGACGGTTCCATACACTCCGGCGCATTGTGCGTGATTCTTCACGATACAGCGCAGAACGCTGGGGCTCGAATCTGTGCTCTCCGGATCGAGCGTCGTCATCACGCAACGCTGATCGGCCTGGGTGATGGCAACTCTCGCCACGTCCCCCACCCGCAGAACTCGACCAACCCAATTTAATTCCTCAAACTCTCCACCCTCTTGCAGGTCAACCAACAGGTTGGGGCGGTAGCGCCAGGGGTTCTCCTCAGTTTCGCTTTCCTTCGCGATGCGGGCCACCGTCTGCCGGCTGATGAGGGAGATCGGCGCGGCATCGTAAGACCCCCGGCCGTCGTGCAGCAAAAAGAGGGCTCGACCGGAGCGCGACTCGATTTCAAGGCGGAGTTCATCACTGTCGATCGGCAGCGTTTCTCCACTTGGAGCGGTAACCGCCACCACGACTTCCCCAGATTTTTCCACCTCAACGGCAGGAATGTAACGCAAGAGTTCCGGCATCTGGCGGGCTGTCAGCCAGGGAAAGGCGCTGCGTGAACCCGCCTGCACAAACGCGTAGCGCCGGTCTTCCGGCACACCTTGCAACGTCAATCTTGTGGCAGGCAGACTCTCACCACGCATCGACTTTACCGGGTATCGCGCGAGTTGAAGAATCTTGGCGACTGGGTGCATGGCGGATTCCTAGATGGATACACAGGATAGACAAGACAAGAGTCAGAACAATGAATGCCGCGCGTTCTCCAAATACATGTTTCAATTTGTTGCTTCGGTTGAATTGGATGTTATTGCCGCTCAGCCTCTATTCCTGCCCATTCTTTTCATCCATGTTCATTGCGGGATGACCGGCAAGCACTTTTTCCATTGGCCCCGTAAAGTGGATTCGGTAACCAGCGCCAGGTGCTCGGCAAAGACGCCCTCATATCGAAATGTAGTTGTGCACAACGCTTCGCCAAGCCATTCAATTTCCACTTCCCAGGGCTCCGGCCCTTTTCTGTTTCCATTGGCCACGGGATGCGCCGTGAGGCTGCGGAATCTTGCCAGGGCAATTTCCAGCAAATGTCGCTCACTCAGGTCTTGAACAATCACCCGTTCAGGGTGGACAAATATCTGCGTGCGCCGGATCGCGGCGGAATCAGGCATTTCGCGGAATATTCCTCCATTCAGGACAATCAGCGCGCCCAACTCACTGGCGATAGCGTCCACCGATTTCGTCACAGGCTTGGCATGGACCAGCAAACTGAAGGCAAACAGGACGATTCCCGCCACCATCCACGCCACTCCCGCGTTGCCGTGAGTATGCCGCCACACCAGCCAAGTCCCGCACGCCGCCACTCCCAGTCGAGTGCAGGCCCATGCTCCAGGCCGGCGCCGCAGACGCCGGATACGCGGGATCACCAGGATGATTCCGAAAAGTATGAAAAACGCTGCCTTCTTGACCCTTTGGCCAAATGTGAGGTGCGGTTGCCGTAACTGCTCCGGTGAAATTTTTTCTGCCATAGGCCGCAAACCAAAACCTGCCACATCCCACGATTACGGGCAAATTATTCTGAACAGTTCATGCAGTTGGGAAGAGGTGTGAAGCTGTAAGTCCCAAGCCGAATCCAACACTGGTAAAGGCATCTGCTTCCTTAAGCCTTGTTTCACCGAATTGATCCACAAAAATTCGGCGTATGGCGGGAACCTGAGATGATCCGCCGGTAATGAACACAGCATCGATTTGGTTCGGTGTCATACCTGCCGTTTCAACCACTTCGGCGATACACAGCTTCAGCTTTTTTGTCTCTTCCGCAATGGCTTTCTCAAATTGCCGCCGCGTCACCACCACATCGAAACTATCGTAGCCGTATTCGAATGTGATGTGAGCCTTTTCCTGTCGTGAAAGCGCGCACTTAGCTGCCTCCACCGTTTCGATTAACTTGAATTCACCATTGTACTTTAGAAGCTCGGCCACTTTATGAAGGCGGAGCTGTGCAATGCGGGGACGATAGTCCGTGCCTCGCAGCAGATGGACCCTCTGTGGATCAGAGAGAACGTGGAAGATATCCTGGGGCATCGACAATTTCCTGTTGCGATCTATGAAACTCGGAATTTGATCGTCAGAACCAAAATAAGGAGTGATGCTGAAGAAGGCGAGGCGAGCCGTAAACGTATCCCCTCCGATGGGGAGCCCGCTAACCGCGATGATGTCAGCTCGCCGATCGGCTTTGAGCGAGATGCCTCCACGCAGGCGCATCACCGCAAAATCCGATGTGCCGCCACCCAAATCACCTACCAGAACTCTCTTCTCTTCACCCCTGCCCAGGGTATTCTCAAACGCCAGGGCTGCCGCGATGGGCTCAAGCTGAAATACGATCTGCTTGAACCCCGCTTGCTGGGCGGCGTGTTCCAGTTGGCTTTGTGCCGCCTCGCTTCTCTTATCCGAAACGAAAACCACCGGCCTTCCCAGGACAATGTTGGTGATGGAGCTGCCAAAATGCGCCTCGGCTCTCCGCTTCATCTCTTTCAGCATGACGCTGATAAGATCGGTAAGGGTGTAGCGCTTACTATGGATGTAAGTGGCCAAATCACTTCCCAGATGCGATTTTAGCGAGCGCATAAAGCGACCCGTCGCCTCCCCCTCCTCCTCAATGTCATGCCGGTATTGCTGATAGGCTTCTCCCCCTACCAGAGGACGCCGCCCTCTGCTGCTGGGGATGTAGATAGCGGATCTCAAGATGGTACGAGGATGGAACAGAGGATCGATATCGAACATTTGCACCAACCCTTGCTCCTAAACTCCCACAACCGTTGAGTTGCTCGTACCAAAATCGATGCCTGCGTACATCAGACCCCCATCAAATGACCTGCCCGAGTTCCTTTACCCACAACGTGTCCATTTCAGAAGTGGATGAGAGTCTTTCCCACTTTATAGGTCTTGCGTCAAAGTGAATCCGCGAATCTGCCTTGAATTCACCATTAGCATGTAGGCCGAGTGTGAGGTAGACTTTTCAATTCGCCAGGTTAAATCGAATGCCCATCACCTCCCATCATGACATCACTTCCATCATTGGCAAAATTCCTTATCGTATGGCTTTTGCCGGTGGGTGGATTGACCAGCCATTCGTTTCCAAGCACAACCCCATGCCGCCAGGGTCGATGGTGGTGGTGGGAATTGAACCCACATTTCGCTGCATGGATCGCAGCGGCATGGCCACCAGCACGCGCGAGGTGGCCCGCAAATTGTGGGGCGGCGTACTGCCCCGCCAAGCCCCGCGCCAACTGGTGCGCTTCCTCTACGATGCCGAAAATCAGGGCAAGGCTGAGCCCTCAGGATCGCAAGACATGGCCGGGCTGATTATTCCCGGCATCAGCCGACTGGATTACGATTTCAACTGCGAAGGCGGATATTTTCCCGCGCACATCGAGACGAGCAATGACCCCACCGCCGCGCGTTGGCTAGAGAGGGTCATTCACTTGCTACCCATTGCCCAGCGGCCCGATCATTACAGTCCCCTTGATGAAAAGAATTTGGATGGCGAATGGATCCGCCGGTTGGGCCAATCGGGGAAAGACTGCTTCGCCGCGATATTGGCACAGGATGCCCGTTCGCTGGGAGCTTCCATGAACGAGTGTATGCGGTGCTGGGAAGCGATTCTTCCCGGCACGGTCAAACATCCGGCGATCAGTGTTGATCTGTTGGGCATTTTGAATTATTACCAGTCCCGATATGCTGGAGCCATGTATTCCGGTTGCGGCGGGGGATATCTGTACGTCGTGTCGGAAGAACCTGTGCCCGGGGCGCTGCGCGTGCAGGTAAGATTGCAAAAGGGAAGGGGCTAGTGCTCGTGGGTAAGTGGCTGGAAAAGTATCTGACCACGAGCCTCAAAATATTGTCGTCTAACCACTAGCCACAAATAACTAACCACTGTTCTCATGAAATCTGTCACCGTCACGGGAAGCTTTGATAATCTGCGGTCAAGGCACGTCCGCCTTCTTGAGGAAGCTGCGAAATGCGGGAGCGTTCACGTCGCGTTGTGGCGGGATGAAACGGTGCAGGAGCTTGAAGGAGCGCCACCAAAGTTTCCCGAACGCGAACGCGCCTATCTGCTTCAATCGTTGCGTTTCGTTGACCGCGTCACACTGGTCGCCGGCGCAATTAATCCAGATACCCTACCCGCCCTCGAAGGGATAAAACCTGACATCTGGATTGTGGGTGAACAAAGCGATGCTCCGCGCATGCGCGCGCACGCGGAGCTTCGAGGAATCGAGTATCGCGTCATAGCAGACAAGCAATTGCGTGGATTCCCTGTGCCCGCGTTCCGCCCGCTCGACGTTAACTCAACGCGAAAAAGGGTGATCGTAACGGGCTGCTACGATTGGTTCCACTCCGGGCACGTCCGGTTTTTTGAGGAGGCTTCCGCACTGGGAGATCTGTATGTGGTGGTGGGGCATGACGCAAATATCAAACTACTGAAGGGGGAGGGCCACCCCCTGCTTTCTCAGGATGAACGCCTTTACATGGTGCATGCGGTGCGGTGCGTGCACCAGGCGATGATCTCCACAGGCCACGGCTGGTTGGACGCGGAACCGGAAATCGCCCTTCTAAAACCGGACTTCTATGTGGTGAATGAGGATGGTGACAAACCCGAGAAGAGAAACTTTTGCGACGAGCATGGAATCGAGTATTTGGTGCTTAAACGAATTCCAAAAAAAGGCCTGCCGAAACGGGAAAGCACCAAATTGCGTGGATTCTAGATCGGGACAAGGGGTAAGGGACACGGAAAAGGATCAAGCAGAAGGCAGTAGGCAACGAGAGGACCCCGTCTGGGGCCATCACAAAGCGCATCTTGCCTGCTGCCGACTCTCTCTCACGCCGGCTTTTTCAGATCGTTCGTTTCGTTTGCCCACAAGCGAGTTAGGCGGTGCGGCACAGTGCTTTGCCGCGGCCACAAAGAAGTCTCTTCCAACCGGGCTTTACCACTCTTCACGGCTTCAAAATCTGCCCCCCAGGTTGATCCCAGAAAGTGCCGCAAAGGTGTGCCCAAGGCAGTTTCCTTATCCACAGTGAGGGCAGCAGCATGGCGGCGGCGAATGTACAAGAAGCTGTCGACGTTTCTCATGCGCAGGCTAAAATACGCCCTTAGCATGAACTGGGTGTCATTGGCGATTTTCCGATTGGTGGAAAAACCGCCAGCCCGCACAAACCCGCTGCGAACCATGGTAGCGGTGGGATGCAGCAGCGGTTCATTGGCGCGATCGTTCTGTTCCGTCGACCCGGGAAGCGCCAGAGCGGCGGAAGCATCAAGAGGGAACCGGTAAATCTCCACCGTCCCTGCCAGTTCATCCACGCGCAATTCGTGCGAACCCACAACCTCTACTTGTTTTTCCGCAATCTCACCGGCCTGGCGAGCTATGCGGTTATGGCAGGAGATGTCGTCAGAATCGTGAAAGACGATGAGGTGTTCACTCGAGCGATCGATCAGACTTTGCCGGATGACATAGGGACCCACCGGGGCGGCATCCACGCCGTAGAACTCCACCGCGGGATAAATCTCACTCAGATCGCGATACTCGCTCACGTCTTCGAGGTCAAGCCCGACTCTCACCTTCACCTGCGGTTGGCAGGCTGCGGCCATGACGAAGCGCAAGGCTGAAATAAGAAACTGCTTCGGCCCGCGATGCGCAATGATCACCACTGCATTTTGTTGGAGCACGGCAGGGGTTGTATTGGAACCATCAAGCGGTAACTGGCGCACCAGCAGCCTCTGAACCGCCACTCTTCCATTCAGGATTGCGTTCAGGAGGCTGAAGCAGAGGCGTTCGCCCGGCTCCGCAGGTACCGTTTTGAGCAGATCGGAAAAAACCTCCGGAGAGCAGCAGAATGAATCTGCCATTCCATCTGAGCGGATGCTCCTCGTGGGAGGCTCACGCCAGGGGAGAAGGACCGTCATCCATAAGTCCTGCCACGGGACGTCACGAAAAAGGTTCACCACCGATTGCGGAAATAGTGCCGTCACTTCCGGTGAGAGAATTACGATGGCATTGATTTCAGGGCCTGCAAGCTCCGCCCATGAATGGATGGTCTCCGCTTGAGCAACGCGGTATTGAAAGTTGCTTTCACTAATCCCCAAACATTCCGCCCGTGTCAACCCCATTGCAATCCAGCCCACGGAAACCTCGGCCGCCTGAGGTACATGGCCTCGCGATGGCGCACCGGGTTCGAGCGGCCTTACCACTTTCATACTTGATCCCTATTCGGGCAGTGCAATCATCACTGCCAGCAAAACTGCGCCATAAGAATACCTCAGATAGGCGGGCCATTGACAACTGCAGTACGAAGGCACAACTCAACCGGGTTATGAACCGTTTGCATGCTTAACCAAGGTCACAGTCACCTGCGAAGGATATAGCCGGGAGTGATGGATCACGTTATGCGCCGTCGCACCTTTCATCTCATCGTAATTGTTGCCGCCGGTATTCAGGTTGCGGTCGAAGCGCGGGAAATTGCTGCTTGAGACTTCGATGCGCAACTGGTGACCCGCATCGAAGTAATTACTGGTGTTAAGGGGTTGCAGCGTAACCTTGTACACTTTCCCCGGCTCTATCCACGCCAGCGGCCTATCGTACCCGTCGCGATACCTCAGCCGCTGGACGGATTCGTCGAGGTTGTAAGCCCGACCGTCCGGATAAACATCGAGCACTTTGACGGTGATGTCCGTGTCTTTTGCATCCGAGGAGACGTAGAGCGTGGGCTCAATGGGGCCGCTCAGCTCAGTCCCTTCCTTAAAGGGTTCCGAAGTGTAAACAAGGATATCCGCGCGCGCTTCCGTCCGGCGCTGGTCGAATGCGCCAGCCTGAACGGTGCCGCCGTCACAACACACGTTGCCGCCGTAGGAGAGTACCGGGTTCATGGGATCATAGGTGAACTTGTCGGGCCGGTCCGTTCCTGGAGGCGCCGTCACCAGAACTCCATCGCCGGTCAGGGAATTCGCATGGCCGGCGCTGGAAAGAAACATCGTCATCGGCTGCGCGCCTGTGGGCGGCCAGGTATCGGAGCTTTGCCACTTGTTGATGCCCATGGTGTAGTAAGCAACCTTCGGCAGTGAGTCAAGCCGCGGGCTCTTATCGCCTTTCAGGAACCGGTCGAAAAAGCTGTATATGATTTCATCGTAATCCAGCCGGGCGTCGCCCATGCTGCGCTCGCCCACGACGGTGTCATTCGTCGCCCGCGTATACGCGCAGTGGGTGACGGGCGCGATGATGGCCCACTGCTGATTGGCGACCTCGGGGCTCGCGGTCTTGCGGACGTGATTGTAGAGCGCCAGGTTCGGCCCAACTGAGATGTCATACCAGGACATGAACCAAAGGCCGGGGAGATTAAGCGGCATATCATCGTGGTAAAGCCCGCCCTTGTACCACGCGGGATCGTTGGGGGTCCGCTGAATCATGCGCCCCCCGGTGTCCACTGGCATAGGGTCAGCAAAGATTCCGCGCGGAGCGTCCACCGCTTTCAGAATATCCTGCACGGGCAGATGCCAGATGGATTTGGTCCAATCAACCGGGGGAAGCTGCTGGGCCAGATCGAATGATTTCGAAGCACGGATCAGATCCTCCTGGGAGGTGCCAGGTGGAAACATGGGCCGCACCTGGTTCTGCTCACCATAAATCCAGGGAATAAAAAGCATCTGCACGGCCCCGCCGCGATACCAGTTGCCCTGCTCGAAGTAGGGAGCTACGCGGCCCACGCCAGCGCCAAACCCCTGCACATTCATTGCCGCATAGGCAGGGTTACCCATCGCCGCGATGCCCATCTGATATTCCGCCGTCGAGGAGCAGCCCGTGGTGCCAACTTTGCCGTTTGACCATGGTTGCGATGAGAGCCAGTTGAGTGCGTCATAGCCATCGGTGCGCGGCGCTCCCAGAATGTCGTAGTTGCCTTCGGAGAAGAAATGGCCGCGCTCGTTCTGCACCACATAAGCATAGCCGCGCTTCACCGCGGCGAGTGCCGTTGACATGTCGGCCGGAACGCCGTTGCGCACGTCCCAGAAGTTAAAGTTGTAGGGAGTGCGCACCCAGATGGTGGGCACTTTCCCGCTTGCGTTCTTGGGCCTATAGATATCCGTGGCCAATCGCACCCCGTCGCGCATCGGCATCATGACCTTGCGATCGATGATGGCAACCGATTCAAGGTCATTCTCGGTCTGCACCCGCTTTTCCCGCTCCGCGGAAGTGAGTGTCCCTTGCGCTCGCGCGATGGCGCCTGTGCCAACGCACAGGACTGATATCGCCAGAATGATCCGCAAGACAAATTGCTTCATGAGTTCCTCATCAGAAAATTGGTTTTGGCGCAACCACTTCGGACGATATACCGCAGCCGACCCGCTTGCAACCTGATTCTTCGACGCTGCATCGCGGCATCCACACCTGAGAGGGAGCTGCTGTCAGGTGTGCCGAAGTTGACGAAAGGGTCAACCTGCCGTACGATGATGAATCCCCGGAGGCATTGATTACCCTTGCGAATACGCATTGCTCTTGCTGCACTTCTCGTGCTTGTTACACCTACGCTTAAAGCTCAGGACGCTGACACTACAACCATCCTGGGGGCCATGAAGGCGGAGCTGGCTCGCTCACAAGTGGCTTTCCTGACAGAGCGGGTGCAACCTTACTTCCTCAGCTACGAAATCACCGACGATCAGGTGGTCAACGTCACCAGCTCGTTTGGAAAACTCCAGACCAGCCAGAAGACCCGAAGCAGGCAATTGGATATCGACCTGCGCGTTGGCAACACTCACCTGGATAACACGCATGGATCGCATGAAGATGGCTCTACGCCCATATTCGTCCCCATTGAACCGGATCCCGACGCGTTGCGCAGCGTTCTGTGGTATTACACCGACCTCAAGTACAAGCAGGCTGTGCAGCAGCTTGCCGCCGTCACGACCGATGTTCAGGTCAATGTCGCCCAGGAGGACAAGTCTGACGACTTTTCGCCTGCGCCCGCCGCCCAGCATTTTGAAAAACTCAAGGTCATGAATGTCGACCAAAAGGCCTGGGAAGAGAAGGTGCGCAAGTATACGGCGCCCTTTGCCCGCTACGGTGACATCTATGGCGCCACCGCCACCCTGATGGCGGATATTGAATCGCGCTGGTACGTCAATAGTGACGGGTCTGCGATCATGGTCTCGCGGCCCCTCTATTACCTTTATGTATCGGCGCAGATCAAGGCCGATGACGGGATGGACCTGCCGCGGTATGAATCCTTCTTTGCCTCCGAACCGGGCGGATTGCCATCTGACCAAGCGGTGCTGAAGACCGTGGACCAGATGATCAAGGATTTGCAGGCTCTGAGGGCGGCGCCGATTGTCGATCCTTACACGGGTCCGGCAATCCTTTCCGGACGCGCTGCTGGCGTCTTCTTTCATGAAGTGTTTGGCCATCGCATTGAAGGCCACCGCCAAAAGGATGAAAACGAAGGTCAGACGTTCAAGAAAATGGTCGGAGAAAAACTCCTGCCGGATAACTTTTCCGTCATCTCCGATCCCACTTTGCAGCGGTTGGGCCAGTCGGAGCTGGCAGGCTATTACGATTACGACAACGAGGGCGTGAAGGGGCAACGCGTGGTGGTACTTGACCACGGCGTCTTCAAAAATTTCCTGATGTCGCGTTCACCGATTGAAGGATTTCCCAACTCCAACGGCCATGGTCGCAGGCAACAGGGAAATGCTCCCGTAGCACGCCAATCGAACCTGATAGTGGTTGTCGATCATCCCGTCTCGCGCGCTGAATTGAAGCAGCAACTGATTGAAGAAGTGAAGAAGCAGAACCAGAAGTTCGGGCTCTTCTTTGACGATATTCAAGGCGGATTTACTTTGACCAGCCGGTTCACTCCCAACGCTTTCAATGTGCTGCCGATTATGGTCTATCGAATCTACCCCGATGGGCGCGAAGAATTGGTGCGCGGAGTCAACCTGATCGGCACGCCGCTCACCGCATTCAGCAAGATCGTTGCCGGTGACGGTGAGGTCGCCACTTTCAACGGCGTGTGCGGCGCTGAGTCAGGTTCCGTGCCGGTGTCTGCGTCTTCCCCCGATCTGCTGGTTTCTCAGATTGAAGTGGCGAAGAAAGAGAAATCAAACGCGCGGGGGCCCATTCTTCCCGCACCGATCAAATAAACAAGTCCGAAGTCCGGCGTCCGGAGTCTAAATGCCCTGTCGGACGTTAGAAACCGGCCTTTTGTTAACTGGAATTCATTGGAAGTGAGTTGCCTTTCGACTCCGGACTTCGGACGCCGGACCCCGGACTTTTTCTTGAGGAGCACCAGAATGCGAAAAACGGTTTCCCGCGGACTCGGAATTCTATTGCTGGCGGCATTCGTGTTTCCGGCGCCGGCCCGGGCGGCGGACGATGTGGTGATGAAAGCGCTGCATGATGAGCTGGACCGCTCCATGAAGCAATTGCAGCTTGAACAACTGGAAAAGCCCTATTTCATCTCCTACCACGTGCAAGACCGGACTTCACTTGACACCTCGGCCACCTTCGGCGGATTGCTTACGGGGGGCGTAACCCGGGTTCGCTTTCTTACGGTACAGGTTCGCGTGGGCGACTATCAGCGCGACAACAGCAATTTCATGACTGACCCGCCCAAAGCCAACGGCCTAAGCGAAAATGTTGTTCTTCCCATCGACGACGATTATCAGGAATTACGGCGGCAGATTTGGCTGGCCACCGACAACGCTTACAAAGAAGCTCTGGAGATTCTTTCCAGAAAGCGGGCCGCGTTGGAGAACCGGCAAGCGCGCGAGAACCTACCTGACTTCAGCAAGGAACAGCCCGTGACATCCCTGGAGCCTTTTTTGCCTGTTAAGATGGACCTTCCCAAGGCTGAATCTCTGGTGAAAACTCTTTCCGCCGTTTTCCGCCAATCCCCGGAAATTTTCACCTCTTCCGCCAGCCTGACGCTTACCGACACGCACAACTGGTATCTGAATAGTGAAGGAAGCGCGACCACCCAGGAAGATTCCGGTGCAACACTGGTGGCAATGGCCCAAACCCAGGCGCTGGATGGAACCCCGCTGCCCGACTGGGTGATGATCTCAGGCCGCTCGATGGAGTCGCTGCCCAGCGAATCGGAACTCACGTCACAAATTCGTACCATGGCAGACCGGCTGGCGAAGGTTCGGCGGGCGCCCATGGTGGACCGCTACAACGGGCCGGTGCTTTTTGATGGCACTGCCGGCGCGGAAGCCCTTAGCCAGGTTTTGGCGCCCAAGTTGATCGCCATGCGCGCGCCTTCCTCCGACGTTCCCCAAATAGAATCATACGCCGCTCAAAACGTCAGCAAATTTCAGGAACGGCTCGGTTCGCGCATTCTACCCAGATCCATGAACATCGTTGACGACCCTACGCAAGCTTCCTATCAGGCAACGCCGCTGCTCGGTGCCCACTCCGTTGATGACGAAGGGGTGCGGGCGCGACCCACCACTCTTGTGGACCAGGGAGCTCTAAAGACGTTGCTCAACAGCCGCGATCCCGTCTCCTCCATACCCCAAAGCACGGGAAGCTTCCGCACCTTTGGCGCCCAGCCCAGCAATTTATTCCTCAACGTCTCCGATGGGGTCAGCGAAGAGGAGTTGAAAAGCCAGTTGCTGAGCATGGTGAAGCAGAGGAACTTGGATTTTGGTGTTGTGGTCCGCAAGGTGGGCCGCGAGATCAATAGGGTCTATCCGGACGGTCACGAGGAGTTAATGCGCCTGGGGCAATTTGATGGCTTGGATGACGGCGCCTTTAAGGACCTTGCTGCCGCCTCCCACGATCTCTATGTCTTCAGCGTTCCCTTCGCCGCATACGGCGGACGTCTCTACCCCGGCCAGGGCGGCGCCCCCCTGGTCTCCTTCATAGCTCCATCACTACTCTTTGAAGAACTCACGCTGAAACCCGCAACCGGAGAACTGCCCCGTCTGCCACTTTCCAAGCATCCGTTTTTTGATAAGTAACGGACCTAACACCCCTGCCGTCAGGGCGTCCCTCGTGGGTGCCCTGGGGTTCCGGGATTGAATCCCGGCGGCACGGGGAAGGCACCAAGGGCCTGCCCCTACGGTTTAAGGTCACAGACAATCGTCCTATCGCTGATTGACTTCGTCCCACTTCTTGTTAAACTTGTAGTGGGATTTAGATATTGTCCATGGGAGCGGAACCGTGAACACAAAACGAACGCATATTGTCATTTCTGAGCAGCTTACTTCTCGAATTGACCGCATTGTTGGCAAACGGGGCCGCAGCAAATTCCTGGCTCTGGCAGCGGAAAAGGAACTCATGCGCCTCGGCCAGCTCAAAGCCCTTGAAGCCGCTGCCGGTTCCTGGAAAGACGAAGATCATTCTGAATTGAAACACGGAGCAGCGAAGTGGGTGGACAAGCTGCGGCGGCAGGACGAAAAGCGTTTCGAGAAGGTGGCAGCCCACTAACATGGCGACCTTCCTTCTCGATTCAAGCGTCATTATTGACGCTTTGAATGGCAAGCGCAACCGGAACCAGATGCTCAAAGGACTATTGCAGCAGGGGCACCTGCTGGCTTGCTGTTCGATCAACGTCACGGAAGTCTATGCGAGTCTCAGGCCACAAGAGGAAACCAGGACCAGGGAACTGCTTGAGAGCTTGCAATACTTTCCCATTGCGTGGCCCGTTGCCCGAATGGCGGGTTTGCTGAAGCGTGATTATGCACGCAAAGGAATTACGCTAGCCACCACCGATGTAACTATCGCCGCCACCGCCATCCACCATCAACTGACGCTCATCACAGATAATCTTAAACACTATCCGATGAAGGAACTCAGTATCTTTCCCCCGCCCTAATCCCCAATCCCCACCACCCAGTCCGCACTTTCCCTTGCCATTTCACCCACTTCATTGCAAAGTTAAGAAGACTCACAATTTTACAATTGGATTGCACTGATGACCCCTACACCGCGAATTGGCTTTGCTAAACCCGAGCCCCAACAGCGCACTCTGGGACTGGGAGTGATCGGTTTGGGGACGGTTGGAACGGGCACACTCAAGGTTTTGGCTGAACACCAGAAGGAGATCCAGCGCCGTCTCGGTTGTAATCTTCAACTCAAGGTTATATGTTCCCGCAGTGTGCATAAGCAGGACCTCTCCTGGCTCGACAAGCCCGTCAAGATCACCTCTGACTGGAAGAAGGTGGTGGGCGACCCCGAAGTGCATATCATTGTGGAACTGGTGGGCGTTCTTGCCACCGCGCGCGACATTGCCTTTGCCACGATGGCCGCGGGCAAGCACCTGGTGACGGCCAACAAGCAACTGGTGGCGCAATACGGCGTTGAACTGGTTGAGCGCAGCCGCACCCACAACGTCGGCCTGGGCATTGAGGCCTGTGTGGCGGGCGGAACCCCGGTGTTGCACGCCGTGCGCGAAGGTCTGGCGGGCGAAAACTTTACCGCGGTCTACGGCATCCTGAACGGCACCACGAATTACATCCTCACGGAGATGGAACGCCGCGGTTGTTCCTTTGCCGAAGTCCTGGCCGAGGCCCAGCAAAAAGGTTACGCCGAACCCGACCCCACGTTTGACGTTGAAGGCTACGACGCCAGCTACAAAATCGCCATCCTCGCCATGATGTGCTTTGGCCAGGCGGTAAAGGTTGCGGACATCCCCGTGCAGGGCATCACCCGCATTGACCAGGTGGATTTTGCCTACGCGCACCGGCTGAA
Organism: Acidobacteriota bacterium; assembly: GCA_003165315.1. Lineage (GTDB taxonomy): Bacteria > Acidobacteriota > Terriglobia > UBA7540 > UBA7540 > Bog-366. Next base: position 6,437 of record PLSX01000189.1, on the reverse strand, counting down.
CCACACGCTGCGCCTGATCGCTGGCGCGCGGCGCCGCACCAGCAACCGGCTGGAGATTTTTGTGCGCCCCATGATGATCCCCACGGCTTCGCGACTCGCGGGCGTTAAGGGCGCCACCAACGGCATTCTGCTGGTTGGTAACAAGGGCGGAAACACCAGCATCACCGGCCGCGGCGCGGGCGGGGAAGCCACCGGCGTCGCCGTGCTTTCCGACGTCGTTCAAATCGCGCGCTCCATTGCCGCCGGCGGCTCCAGTTTGACTCCGTTTGGCTATGAGGATTGGCACCCTTCCCGCATCGCTACTCCTGATGAAAACGTTGTGGCCACCTACCTGCGCCTCGTCGTGCGCGATCGCCCGGGAATCCTGGGCCGCGTCTGCGCCATCCTGGGCCGCCATCGCATCAACATTGATTCCGTTCTGCAGGAGCCTGATTGCGAAAAGAAGCGCCTACCTTTCGTCATGACGCTTGAACCCACCGCCGAAAAATACATCACCAAAGCACTGAAAGAGATCTCGCGCCTGCCCTTCCTGGCTGAGCCCCCGCTCCTACTCCCCTTCGCTGAAATGCCTTAAGAGCAGAGATTAGGGGCTGGGACTTAGGGGTTAGGAATCAGGGGTTAGGGAATCCGGAATTGGGAATCCCGAATACGGCTTAGGGAGTAGGAAAAAAGAAGCGCGTCCAGCTTTGGCATTTGCCCCAATCGAACATAATTTCACCACAGATTCCAATGCGCCCCCGGCCCGCCACCATGGAAGATGGGCGAACATGCCGCCGTCCACTTTTACCTTTTGACCTTTGACTTTTGAATTTTGCCTTTTGACTTTCCCTTCCCAATTCGCCCTCTACCAATGAATCGCGCCCCGTGCTACCATCCCCAGCCGTTATCATTCTTACTTGTTAATCCAATTTGGGGGTTCTCTATGGACTTATCAAAAATGACGCGCCGGGATTTTCACAAATCCACGACGCTGGGAGTGACGAGCCTGGCGATGTCCGCAGGGCCGGCAGTTCGCAACGTGATGGGCGCCAATGACCGCATTGGCGTTGGGCTGATCGGCGCCGGTGGGCAGGGCCGTTTCGATCTCACCTCCATGCTGCGTACCGGCCAGGTTGATCCCATCGCCTGCGCGGATGTTTACACCTTGCCCCTTGCGATGACGCTCGATGCTCCCACGATGCCGCCAGGCAAAACCGTGGGTTACAGCGACTTTCGCAAGCTGCTCGAACGCAAGGATATTGACGCCGTCATCGTGGCCACGCCCGAGCACTGGCACGGCATTCCCATGATCATGGCGTGCGAGGCGGGGAAGGACGTGTACGTTGAGAAGCCCACCTCCCACACCGTGTATGAAGGCCGCAAGATGGTGGAGGCCGCCGCCAAATACAATCGCGTGGTGACGTGCGGCACGCAGCAGCGCTCCGGCGAGCATTACCAGAAAGTCGTGGAGCTGATTCAGGGCGGCAAAATCGGCAAGGTCACCTGCGTGGAGGCCTTTCTTTACGGCCTCGGATTCACGCGCGAGAATCGCAAACAGGTTCCGCCACCCGACACCGATCCTCCTGCTGGTTTCGATTGGGATTTCTGGCTTGGCCCCGCGCCCTACCACCATTACAATCGCAGTCGCAGGGGATTCACAGGTTTTTGGGAAACGGGAGGCGGCGAAACCACCAATTGGGGACCGCACCTGATGGACGTGGTCCATTGGTCGATGCAGGTGGATGCTCCGCTGACGGTTTCTGCCTCAGGCGCACGCTATGCCCGCCAGGGAATTTACGAAACGCCTGACACGTTTGAGGCCGTCTACGAGTATCCCGCCTGCCCATTGAATTCCGCCGGATTTCTGGCGCGCTTCAGTTACCATCTGGGGCGCGGTCCGGACGATAATTCTTATGGAACAACGTTCTACGGCACCGATGGCACTTTATTCATCAATCGCGAGGGTTACACCATCTGGCCTGCTGCCGCCATTAAGGATGTGTGGGAAACGTTCGGCCCTACCGAGGTCATCAAGGGGCCCGGCACGGCTCAGCATCAGCCGCACGTGGAGAATTTCCTCGACTGCGTGCGGTCACGCAAGACGCCGAATTCCGATATCGAAACCACCCACCGCACCACCAGCGCGTGCTTGATTGCCAACATCTCGCTGCGCGTGGGACGCAAGCTGAAGTGGGATCGCGAGAAGGAACAGTTTATCGGTGACTCCGACGCCAATAAGCTGCTGAACGAAGAACGGCGAAAACCGTGGGATGTAATTTAAAGGCAGTGGTTAGTGGCTAGTGCTTAGTTGTCAGTTGTCAGTCATCAGTCTTAAGTCGTCAGGCGAGCGCCGCTTTAACTTCGGCCAAGCTGATAACATTTTTGATAACATTTTGTCGTTATGAGTCAAAAGGTTTGAACGACTCAGCCCGCGTAGCGGGCGAAATAATGTAGCCCATGGCGTGAGCCATGGGTAAGCATGTCCCCCCTCTCCCCCATCCCCTCTCCCGCCCGTGCGGGAGAGGGTTGGTCGCCGCAGCGACAGGGGTGAGGGTTCTACTCCCCACGGCATACGCCATGGGCTAAAATCTAACGCCCTTGACGCGACTACGTAGTGGACGGCTGGATTCAATAATGATGCAAAAAAATCGCAATCTATCGGGCCGGTAGCTGGCAACTGATGGCTGAACGCTGACCGCTACCAACGAAAGGATTCCTCCACATGAAATTCGGCATCAACACGATGGTTTGGACCACGCAGGTGAACGAGAAGTTCGATCCCACCTTCGCTCGCATCAAGGAGTGGGGCTATGACGGCGTCGAGCCCTTCATCACTCCGGATGAGCCCGTCAATCTCTCTGCAGTAAGGGCTACGCTCGATCGGCTGGGGCTGGAACGCACCACCTGCACCGTGCTGCCGCGCGACGCGAGTTTGGCCAGCTACGATGCCGCCCACCGCGCGAATGGCGTCGCCTATCTGAAGAAGTGCATCGACCGCACCGCGGAACTGGGCGCGCACGCGATTTGCGGGCCCATGCATTCCGCCCTGGGATTTATGACCGGCAATCGCCGCACGGAAAAAGAATGGAATTGGGCGGTGAAGGGTTTGCGCGCCGTCGCCGCTCGTGCGGAAAAACGCGGCGTGTGCCTTTGCATTGAGCCGCTCAACCGTTTTGAGACCTACTTTTTGAACACGCTTGAGGACTCCGCCCGCCTCGTGGAGGAAGTGGGCTCCCCCAATGTGAAAATCCACTTTGACACGTTTCATTCCAACATTGAGGAGAAGCACCAGGCTGAGGCTCTGCGCGCCGTGGCGAAACATGTTGGCCACGTGCACATTTCCGAAAACGACCGCGGCATTCCCGGCAGCGGACATGTGGATTGGAAGGGTGTATTCAAAGTGCTGAAGGAAACCGGCTACGACGGCTGGCTGACCATCGAATCGTTTGCGCAACCCGAACCCGCCCTTGCCGCGGCCGCCGCCATTTGGCGCGACCCTGCGCCTTCGGGCGATGTGCTGGCCCTTGAGGGATTGCGCTTTATGAAAAATTTGGCGCGAAAATTGGGAATCCGCTAAGTCCAAAATTGCTATTGTGGATAGTTCACCAATGGCAGAAACACCCCGGCATTGCCAGCAGCCGATTCATATGGGAAACATCCGCATAAGACAATGATTTAAAAGGAGTTAATAATGGATACCCTCACCCAGAGATCCCTTGGACGAATTTTTGGACTCTTTGTCGCTATCCTCGTTCTTGCAGCAGCAGGAAGCACCGTCTGGCACCATTCCCCAACCTTCGCTCAGGGGTCTGAGGAAATTCCCTTCTACAAGCACACAATCGATTTGGGGCAAAGTGAAGCCGCGGAAGTTGCCGACGTGAATCAGGACGGCAAGCTTGACATCATCTCCGGTGAGAACTGGTATGAGCAGACCACGCCCGGCAAGGACGGCCCGCGCTGGATCAAGCACCACTTCCGCGACCTGCCCTTCATCGCCGGCTATCTTGAGGACTTGGGCGACCTGGCAATCGACGTCAATGGCGACGGCTATCCAGACATCGTCACCAGCTCCTATTGGGAGACGCCGCTGGCTTGGTGGGAGAACCCCGGCAAGGCCGGCAAGGCCTGGGTGAAGCACGACATTGAGAAGAACTGCGGCGGAATCGAGTTCTCCTTCCTCGTTGACATCCTGAACACCGGCAAGGCCCAGCAGCTCCTGCCGCAATTCGGCAACTCCAAGTTTCCGCTGACGTGGTATGAAATCGTGGGCAAGGGAGCTGACGCGCACTGGGTGGGCCACGCCATCAGCGACCAGAGCTACGGCCATGGCATCGGCGCGGGAGACGTGAACGGCGACGGCCGCACCGATATCATCACGCCCAAAGGCTGGTTTGAAGCACCCCCCGACCCGCGCAACGGCAAGTGGATTTTCCACCCGGAATTCGATCTGGGCGCAACGGGCTTTATCTACACAATGGATGTGAACGGCGACGGCCTGCCCGACCTTGTCACCAGCCTCGGCCACGACTACGGAATCTTCTGGTATGAGCAGAAGAAGGACACGGACGGCAATCGCACCTGGGTGAAGCACACGATTGACAACGCCTGGTCGCAGGCCCACGCCGTCACCATCGCCGACCTCAAGGGCGACGGCAAACCCGTGCTGGTTACGGGCAAGCGCTACTACGCGCACGAGCACGATAAGGGCGCCGATGAGCCGCTGGGCATCTATTGGTACGAACGCGTGCAGGACGCGTACGGCTTGGAATGGCGGCGGCACATCATCGACTACAGCACGCGCACTGGCGCCGGAATGCAGGTCCAGGTGGTGGATATCGATAAAGACGGCGACCTTGACATCATCGTGGGCGGCAAAACCGGACTCTACTTCTTCGAAAATATGACCAAAGGCCGCAAAGTCCCCCTGACCGACGTGATCAGGACTGGGGACTAGAGGCTGGGAACTGGGTGTTAGGGCTCGAGGATAAGGAATAGATCTTCTCAAATCTGAAATTTCAAGTTTGCCATCACGAGCAGAGCTCGGGATTCGAGGCAAAGCGTCTTGATTCTGGAATCTTGAATTGAAATCGTGATAGATGCTGGGGGGGTTAGAGGCTGGCAATTGAGAATTGAGGTCTCTGTGGCACAGTCACTCCTGGCTGTGCAATGGCCCATGCCCCGGCAGCCAGCCGGGGCCAAACCGCCAGTCGTTAAGAAAAAGACTCATGCTCTCCTTCAAATCCGCCGATTAGCGATATGTGGGAGTGTCGCGGGAACAGCGAGGGGGTGGCAAGCGGTCCACCTACATGGTGCGCCCAGTCCTGCATTTCGATTCGTCTTCCAACCCAAGACTGCCGATAAACGATTTCGGGGAAGTGCGTCCCACTCGGCAGGGAGCCGCTGCTCTCCAATCTGCTTCCCCCCTAAATATTTTCATCCTCGCCCTTCCGTCTACCGAAAATGAAGTGGAGGGATGTCGGGGGAACAGCGAGGGGGGAGACCGTGGCATAACCACTCCTGGCTGTCCGTGGTTTAAGGCCGGCGGAAGGCGGAGCTAGACCGTAAGTCGTCAAAAACGGTTCATGCCTCCCGGAGAATCCGCCGATAGACGATGCGGGAAAATGCGTCCCTAGGATACCTGACTTCCTTGCCCGTTACTCCTCGCCATCTTTGGTCTATGTCACGCCGGGGATTGCATCGCACGCGCCCCGACCCGAACCATTGCGGTTCCGCCCGCCGGCAAGCCCGTCCGTATCCCCGCACTTCCCTATTCCGCTGCCCAAAAAATAATCCTTCATCCTCGCCATCCCAAATGCTGATAAACGATACGGGGGAGTATCAGGGCGCGAAGTGGGGGGGACGGGACTCGGGACGGCGTTCGGGGTTAGGGATTAGGCGCTGGGAAACGGGACTCGGGACCTGGGGAGGAGAACAGGTGACAAGTGACGGGCAAGATCGCCAGAAGGCTCAAAATCCGATCTTGGGCAGGCAGACCGTCACTCACATGAAACGAAAACGGGCCCCGTTCTATTTATCAATCGTAATGTGGGGCACGAGCCGGAGGACGGCAGCGCGATTGGAAGCTGCGGCGAGGATCAAGCTCGCTGTCTCCTCGGTTTCTTCGCGATGTTTCTTGGCCTGGTCAGGGGGTTCCTGCGCCCATCCCACCTCAAATTGGTCCCGCATCCACTGAACATCCAGCTTGATTTTCTCCGGGTCACCGGCGTCTTGCGTAAGCTTCTCCCTCATCTGGCGTATCAAAGCAGCCTCTGCGCTATTCGGCGGGGGTTCATCCTCCGTGGGTTTACTGCGTGTCCGCGCCGGTTTAAATGAGCATCACTTCTGCCGGTTTGATGAGCAGCAGGCGGGGTGATTTTTGAGGGCTGGGCACACGAGAGCGGAAGCAGCGAATCGTAGGCGCTGTGGGGATGCTGGGCTGGTCTGCTGGGGCGCGATTC